>CASFML010000143.1 GCA_949295795.1 uncultured Gammaproteobacteria bacterium
GATCCCTACTGGCCATTAATTATCGCTTCCTACCATACTTTTCATCCAAAAATATTACAATATTGGAGTGGTGCTATTTATATGGCCCCCATGTTAACCACAATTTTTACTACATTATTGTGGACTAAAATTGGAGAACGCGTAGGTTTTAAAAAAATGATTCTTCGTTCAGGAATCGCTTTAGCGGCTACTCAATGGGCATTAATTTTTTTAAAAAATCCTTGGGAAATTTTATTTATTAGATTACTTCAAGGAGCAATAGCAGGTTTTACAGCCGCTGCGCAAGCATGGTCATTAAAAATAACACCTATTCAAGCCCATAGTCGAATAGTCGGAGGTTTGCAATCAGCTACAGCATTAGGGAGTATTGTTGGCCCTGTATGCGGAGGTGTTTTAGCAAATTATTATGGGTATCTATCAATTTTTATAATTTCAGGTATCGTTTGTGTGTCGGTTTCAATCTTTTTAGCCTATTTTTTAGTTGAAAGTCCTATTAATAAAGGAAATATAAAAAATAAAATCAAACAGGTAAAAAAAGCTTTTCCCCAGCAAAATTTTTTACTTTCATTGATTTGTTTTACACAAGCAGCGAGATGGATGTCTACCCCTTTCTTCTCCCTATATATTGTGAGAAAATTACATTCTGGTAATATAACAGTGGGAATTATTTATGCTTTAATGGCATTGGCGATGTCATTAACTACACCTAATCTTGGTCGAATCCTCGATAGACAAGGGGGCCGCTTATTTTGGAGTAATACAATATTAATTATTGCATTATTAATAAGTGGTCTAGCTTATTTTGGTTATGCTTTTGTTACTAAGATTTCTTTAGCATTTATACTAAGTTTATTTTTGGGAATAAGTTTCGGGGCGATTTCTTTAATACTTTTTACTTTTTTACTAAAAAAATTTAACGATGATAGCCGCTCACATCTAGTGGGCTTAGGTAATACTTCATTAAAACTAGGTAATTTATTGGGAATTATGATTGGTTCTATAATCCAAGCAGAAACCAATTTTTTGATAAGTTTTATCTTTATAGGGGTTTTTTACTTTTTTTTGGCAGGTTTATCTTTACGTTATGTTAAAGGTGCTTCTTATTGCTTTTAATAAAATTATTTAACCCTTTATGAACTCTCCAAATACCCATATTACCTATCAAAATTGGTTGATTATTCTAGCCATTTTAAGCTTTTTTTTGACTCTATTTCTACCCTATATTGGTGAAGAAGGGGTATACACTATTTCATCTTACGAAATGTGGTATCACCAACATTATCTATCCCCAACAACTTACGGTTTAGCCTATTGGCGCCCACCACTTTATAACTGGCTTATTATTTGTTTTGCTAATTTGTTAGGCTGGGGACATATGCTAGTCGCTTCCCGTCTGGTAACAGCATTGTCCACCATTGCAACAAGTTTGTTAGTAATGTGGTTGGCGAATCGCTTATTTAAAGCCTCTGGTTTTGGATTATTTGCAGCATTAGTTTATCTTACAAGTGATGCTTTATTTTATCATGGTTGGCTTGCCTACTCGGACCCATTATTCGCTTTTTTTGTTGTGGGTGCAATATCATTTTTATGGGTTGCAAATTTAGAGCAGCGGAATATTTTGGTTTGGTTATCTATAGTTTGCTTGATTGCTGCTTTTATGACGAAAGCGTTAACGGCTTATGTATTTTATATAGTTTCTCTTATTTTTATTATTTATTATGGCGGCCAAGGTAAAGCCTTTCTTTTAAGACCTATCAATTTTTTACCCTATTTATTTTCAATTTTTTTTTATTTTTTTTGGAATATAGCCTCGAAAAAGATAACTGAAGTAGGGATGTGGACCGATATCTTTAGCAAGTTTCATAGTATTTATTGGCAAGGCTATCTGCAACAAATATTAGCTCTTCCTTTAGAAATTTTTTTTCGATTTTTGCCAGCTTCAGGTCTTTTATTTTATTACTCAATAAATCAAAAATTTGAAAAAGTTAAATTTAGCATCTCTGCAAGACAAACTTTATGGGGGTTAACCCTAGTTAATTTTATTCTATATTGGCTAGCTCCACATACAAGTGTTCGATATTTACTTCCCTTATATCCTTTTATTGCTTTATTATTGGCAATTAAACTATGGCATTTGTCTGAAAGATGGCTAAAGATTACTCTTGCTTGGCTAGCAGTAGCCATTTTACTAAAATATGTTGCAATAGGTTTGGTTTATTATTATCAGGTTTATTATAGGGGAGATTATACTCAGGCTGCTAAACAAATTCTCATGCAAACCAAAGGATTTCCTATCTATGCAAACAATTCAGTAGCTACTGGATTAAGTGTCACGGCTGAGATTGATAGATTAATTTATCCTAACCCGCCTTTACGGGAGTCTTCCTTTGCTAAGGAAAAAAGTTACTTTGTAATTAATGATAAAATTGATACCAAATTAGGGCAATTGTATAAAATCATTAAATTAGGTAAACAAGGAACTTATGTTTATTTGATATGCAAGGGGAATGCTTGTTATTCCGATTAGATTGATATTGCGATTTTATGAAAGCGATTACAAAACAATTTTCATGCTTCTTTTTAGTAGGTGCGCTATCTGCATTAATCCAATTTTCGATATTAATAAGCTTTGTTGAATTTTTTTTTATTAAACCTATTTTCGCTTCTACGTTGGGTTATATAGCTGGCGCCTTAGTTAATTATATCTTAAATCATTATTTTACTTTTAAAAGTAGTTTATCTCATAAAAAAACCCTTGTTAGATTTACATTTAATTCCTTATTTGGACTCATTCTCAACTTTTTATTAATGAATATTCTATTAATTTATTATCCTTATATTTTAAGTCAAATATTGGCTTCGGGAGTTATCTTATTTTGGAATTTTTTAATTCACCGATATTGGACTTTTGGGTCTAGTAGGAAATCTTTATGAAAAAAAAAGGAACCGCATCAACATTTCTTACATTGATTATTCCATTTTATAATGAGCAAGAAGTATTAGAAAATTTTCATTCCCGACTTATCTCTGCCTTAGCCTTTATTAAAGGACCCATAGAAATTTTATATGTGGATGATGGGAGTCAAGATGGTTCTGATGAAACTATTATGCAATTAAAAAGTCAAGATTTACGCATTTCATACTTAGCTTTAAGTAGAAATTTTGGTAAAGAGATTGCTGTAACCGCGGGTTTAAATTATGCTCAAGGTGAATTTGTTGTCATTATGGATGCGGATTTGCAGCACCCTCCGGAAATAATCCCTAAATTTCTTCAAATCGCCCAGCAAGGATATGATATCGTTTATGCAAGACCTATAAATCGCCATGCTGAATCATGGATTAAGAGATGCTTAACTCATTTGTTTTATAAGATTCTAAACTCCGTCGCAAATATACACATTCCGAGCCACGCAAGTGATTTTCGCCTATTAAGTCGTCGTGCAGTAGAAGCCATAAAAAAATTAAGAGAACAACATCGTTTTATGAAAGGTTTATTCGCTTGGGTAGGTTATCCACAAAAAAGTATTGATTATAAAATGGATGATCGTTTTGCTGGGAAAACCAAATGGGGTTATTTGAAGTTATGGAATTTAGCCTTAGAAGGAATAACCTCATTTACTATTATGCCACTTAAATTGGCTAGTTACTTGGGTTTAATTACAGCTTTTATGGCATTTGTTTATGGAATTATTATTATCACCAAGACCCTTTTATTTGGTGACCCTGCTAGGGGCTATCCTTCTTTAATTGTCGTTATTTTATTTTTAGGTAGTATACAATTATTTACCTTAGGTATCATTGGAGAATATTTGGGAAGAACGTTTAATGAAACAAAAAATAGACCTTTATATTTCATAAAAAATTACTTCCCTAACAATTTTAACATCTGAAAATAAGCTATTTGTTTTTTTTTGGCTTCTTAATTTTTTTTCGTGCCATACTATAAGCAATCGCGACAGCTTGCTTTTGAGGTTTTCCAGCTTTAATCTCTTGTTTCACATTGGCTGAGAATCCTTTAGAAGTTTTGGCAGCTTTTCCTTTTACAAGTGGCATAGAAACCTCCTCTAATCAATAAAATTAACTAAGTAGTTATAATCTTAGGTTTTTTTATTGGTGGGCCGTGATGGGATCGAACCATCGACCAATAGATTAAGAGTCTACTGCTCTACCAGCTGAGCTAACGGCCCTCTCATTATCTGAGATAGGTCAAATTGTAGCTAATTTAAATAACATTAGCAATTTACATTTCGCCCATTCATTATATAACCTTATTGAACTGTGGAGGATAGATATAAGATTATTATTGAGTTACATCTTAAGTAGATTGATTAAGTTTCGATCAATGAAAAATATTTTATTTATTTTTAGCAAAAGTTAAAAGTATGCCAAATCCTTTTAAAAAAATGCCGAATATTTTCGAAATGTATTGTTCTGCGTTTTTTAATAATCGAACCATTATTAAATGAGATAAAATAAAGACCAAGCTACTAAACCATATCGTGATAATAAAAAAAATTTCTAACGCATAGATTATTAACCATGCCGTGGGGGTTGTTTGTTTAATAATTACCGTAATAGGGCTAAAAAAATAAGCTGGCTTTAGGATTAAGTAAGTTACAGACAAAATCTTGCCGAAACGAAATTTGAGATTAAATTTTTTTTATCTTTATTAGATAAAATATTTGAATTAGAAGTTTTAGATAATAAGCAAGTAATGCCAAGCAAATCAAATAGCATGCGCCAATATATTTAATTGTATTAAATAGCAGTAATGAGTTAGAAAATAATCACAGCTAATCCTAATACACAGTAGGTTGTATGTACTAAGGCTGCACAACCTATTCCTAGGGCAGTGAAAAGACCTGAGCGGCGAGAATAAAGTAGGGTATTTTTGGTTATTAAAGCAAAGTTAGACCCCGCATACTGGTAAATAACATTAATAAACCAATAGTAAGCAGTTGTTTTAACATTTTCCCAAAATTATCCAATATTTTTATTCTTTCAAAATAACACAATAAAGACATTTAAGAAGCAGCTTCTTAGTAGATGCTTTCTTAAATTACTTAGTTGGGAGGTTCGGGCTGTATATTTAAATATCTGTAAAAATGTTAGGTATCAAATAAGAAAGCGCTAATCTGAAGTGGTTATATTTTTAAAAAATACATTTAGTTCAAGTGGGCTTTGAAAATTCTATTAAGTACAAAAAAGCTATGTTTTTATAAGGCTTGAAATAAATTTGGAAATACCAGGCAATCCTATAAAGTGGGGTGAACGATGGGGATCGAACCCACGACAACCGGAATCACAATCCGGCATAACAAATGAAATAAACGTTATAAATCAACATCTTGCGATATTTTGCTTATCTAAAATCCTACACCAAACTGCCTTAATTTAGGTACATTCTATCACGTCCTGGTACAATTTTGGTACACTCTTTTTAACTCAGCAGCAAATGCCAATAATAAAGCCCGACTCCAAGCGTTGTATAAGCTGTGCTTCATAATATACGAAAGGAGCTGATGGTGTTTATTTTTTAGAAAAGCAGAAAACAACTTTTAAAAGACAACGAATCAAACTAAAAAATTTCTACTAAATTCTTCTATTGCTCGAAAAATAATAGGGAGTCAAAATACGTAAACGTATGGAACTGTCTTTGGTTTTATACAAACTATGTTAAAAGTAGGGCTCATGAACTTAACCTATAACATTTGCACCTGTGAACTAAGATGCGTTTGCCATGAATCTATAAATTTTTTAGAGGCCTCCTTAAGGGCATCTCTAAAAATTCAGAGAGTTGAGCCTAATTAAAAATCAGCCTCTATAAAAATAGTAATTTTATTTCATGAAATATTTTTTTATTCACTCTGCACACTACAAAAAATAAAACGGTTAAAAAGCTAAAGCCATATTATTGATGAGAGTTGTTTTATTATTAGAACTAAGTTGAAGTAAACAGTGCTAAAAGTGAGAGGTATTTCTATAAGGATTAAGAATAAGTTCGCGAATAAAGTCGAATCCATGACCTGCATTAAATCACCTTCCCAATATCCCAATGTTTCTCTTTGCTTAATTTCTTCTGGCCTTTCTAATCTAAAATAGGAACTCTATAATGGACGAGGCAAAAACCTGCATCGTCCATTAACGTGTGTCTATCTAGCCATCCAAATTATTCAACTGCGCAAACTCGATGGTGTCATTTGCATCATTGTCTCATCGTTAGATCCATTGCCCTCTGATTTTTGCGTTTTAGTTGCTTGGCTAAAAAAGTTAAGTTTTGGTTTAGATATGGAATTATCTTTAATATTTTTTTCATTTGCTTTAACAATCTCAAAATAAACTGTTTGAATTTCTTCACGTTTTATTAACTTTAAGCTAAATTCACTCAATCTATTAAATAACGCTACTGGCATATCGGTTAAATCAAAATATTTTTTTCCATCATAGATCTCCTTTGCTTTTTTATAGTTAACTTCAATTTCGGATTTATAGTTAGTTCTTTCTTCTTTATCTGTTGTAACTTTATCTACAATTTTATAAAGATCCTTTATAGAAATAACTGAAAATAATTCGATAAAAGCGGATCGATAACTTTCAAATAACTGATCCACATCTCTCAAAATACACTGAGGCAACGTATCTTTCTTCGAACTCTTCGCTCCTTTACTGCGTTGTTTCTCTTCGATATAAGCTATGAATTTAGGTTTAGAAGGAATTTCTTTTTTATTTTCGACATAGTGATTAAAATAATGATTAAGAGAAACTTGCTGGTCAAGAGGTCCGAATTTTTCTTTAGCAGCATCCTCCCAGGGTTTATCAGAAGAGCGATCGCGAGTATAAGGGCGCAAGGTTATTGGACAAATTTTAGTTTCATAATCCTTTTCATTTTCTCCTTGACTATAATTTACTTTGGCTTCAGGAATAGATTTTAAAGGAGAAAAATCATTATAGATAATAGGATCTTTTAATTTTTTAGCTCCTTTTTGCAAATCTAAGCGCTCACTTACTAATTGGTAAATCTTTAATACTTCCTCTACAGATAATGAGTCAATACAACATCTATCTTCTTGCTCCATTTTTTCGTTGATGTTTTTATTAGGAATAACAGTCGGTATATCGATATTTTTCTTACCATTTTCAAAAACAGTAACTTTGAGAGGCTTATCTGGTTTTGATGGTGAGCCATCGATTAAAATGATTTCCCCGTAATAATTAATTGAATTCTGATAGAGAGAACGGCACCATTTATCTAAATCTCTAGCATTAGTTTGGGACTGAGCAAGCATCCAGTCAGCCA
>CASFML010000144.1 GCA_949295795.1 uncultured Gammaproteobacteria bacterium
AAATCTTGATTGAGGCTCGAATTGTAAGCATTGACCAAAATATGGAAAAAGAATTGGGGGCGCAATTCGGTTCAACACAAACCCAGTCAGCTAATAAACTTTTAAGATCACAACTTAAAAATAAAGTCAAAAATTCGAATATGGGTTTATTACAACATTTAACTATGGACTTGCCATTGACTGGAATTGTGAATAATGGTGCTGCATCCATGGGTTTGCGCTTAATGCGCTTAGGTCAGAATTCCTTTTTAGATCTTGAATTGTCAGCTTTAGAAAATGAGGGTGCGGCCGAAGTAATTTCTACACCGCATTTGATTACAGCAGATCAGCAGACTGCATTTATAGAAGCAGGTGCTGAAATACCTTATCAAGAAAAAGCTTCAAGTGGTGGAACCAATGTGATATTCAAAAAAGCAGTGTTATCATTAAAAGTAACACCTAGAATTATTCCAGATGGGCATATTGTATTGGATTTAAAGGTAAACCAAGATCAGCCTAGTACCTTTATGGCTTCAGATGCTCCGACAATTAAAGCACGTGGAATTAAAACACAAGTTTCAGTCAAAAGTAGTGAAACAGTTGTTTTAGGTGGAATCTATGAGTATTCTCAGAGTAAACTAGAGCAACGGGTTCCTTTTTTAGGTACTTTACCCATAATAGGCCGTTTATTTCGTTTTACAACATCGAATAGTAGACGAAGTGAGCTTTTGATATTTTTAACACCGACTCTTTTAAAATATTGAGCTATTATTTTTTGCTGCTAAAACCATTTTATTAACGAGCAAATCATGCAATTTACTCAATGGCGAGTTCAGCTTCGCAGATTAGATAATGATCGACTTGTCCATAGTTTAAAAACGGCTATCGCCCTTTTATTTGGCTTATTAATTTCTTATTTATTTAAGCTGCCTCTCCAAGGTAGATGGGTCGTTATTACTATTCTAGTCGTTATGTGTGCACAATCTCGTGTAGGCGCGATTCTTCAAAAATCATATATGCGTTTTTTGGGAACGGTCATAGGAGCTAGTGTTGCCAGTTTGACACTTTGGTTGGTTTATCCCAATGTAGCATTAACTATCTTTATTCTCTGTATAGCTACAGCAGTTTTCAGTTACATTGCTGATAGCCCCAGTACATGGAGTGAAGCAGGCCCTTTGGGAGCAGTGACACTTATTATTATTGTTATTTCACCAAATCCCAATTTTTATACAGTGATGAGTCGTTTTCTAGAAATCAATCTAGGTATTGTTATTGCGTTATTAGTATCCCGTTTTATCTGGCCTTTACATTCACGTACGCAGTTACGTTCTATATTAATCGATACTTTACAGAATTTAAAAGATCTTGCCCAGAAATTAGAAGAGCTCACATTCACTAATGATGGAAATATTTCAAAACCTCAGGATATTTTGGAAAATAAAATACTGAATAATATAGGCGTTCAAAAAAAATTATTTAAAGAAGTGATGAGTGAGTCATTTGGCCGATCTAATTTAGGGGAGACTTTTAAAAATATTTTAAATACTGAGAGAGAAATGCTACGTTGTGTTACTTTAATGCGAAATGCATTAATGAATTTCTCCGAACAAACTATTTTGATCTTTAATCAACATGCTGAAATACAAAAAATTTATCAAATAACTCAAGATTTATTTCAAAAAAATGTTGATATTCTTAAAGGTAAGGATATATCACAGACCATTGAAAGCTTAGAAAGATGTTCAAATTGGAAAAATGAAATAAAGATTCAATTCAAGTCTTTGGAGCTCAATCGATCCGATCAATTTGCTATGGATTTATTTTTTTTTAGTGCGGACCGATTATTAATTCAATTACATTCATTGATTATTTTAATAAAGAAATTTTAAGATTTATGAAAGAAGCATCTCATCGTTTAATACGCGCTTTCTTGAGGCAACCCATCGATCGCACACCGGTATGGATTATGCGTCAAGCCGGACGATATTTACCAGAATATTGTGCAACTCGTAAGAAGGCGGGTAATTTTTTAACCTTATGCAAAACACCTGAATTTGCTTGTGAAGTAACTTTACAACCGCTCCAACGATTTGATTTAGATGCAGCCATAATTTTTTCTGATATCTTAACTATTCCCGATGCTATGGGCTTAGGCCTTTATTTTGTTGAAGGAGAAGGGCCTAAATTTCATAAACCTCTAAAAACTTTAGCCGAGATTAAAGCTTTATCCATTCCTGACCCAGGAAGTGATTTAAGTTATGTACTAGATGCAATTGCACTTACTCGAAATGAATTAAAAAATAAAGTTCCTTTAATAGGATTCGCAGGAAGTCCTTGGACACTTGCTTGCTATATGCTGGAAGGAGGAGGTAGTCGAGAGTTTAGGCAGGTTAAAACACTCTTGTATCAAGAGTCCCAAGTATTACATCGGTTATTAGATAAATTAACTGAAGCAACTATTTTGTATCTCAATGCACAAATTGGTGCTGGCGCTCAAGTCATCATGATTTTTGATACGTGGGGGGGATTATTAACAACAACAGCGTATCAAGAATTTTCCTTAAATTATATGACTCAAATTGTTGCTAATTTAAAGAATGAGAGTACACAAGAAAGAATACCCGTCATTTTATTTACCAAAGGTGGAAGTTTGTGGTTGGAAAAAATAGCGAACTCAGGTTGCGATGCGATAGGTTTAGACTGGACGATTGATATAGGAGTAGCTCGTCAAAGACTCAACAACAAAGTAGCCTTACAAGGTAATATGGATCCGGCAATTTTATTTGCGCATCCACAGACAATCCGACGGGAAGTACAAAATATACTTCAAGCCTATGGTACTGGATCAGGCCATGTCTTCAATCTAGGTCATGGAATTTCGCAATATACTAAGCCAGAAAATGTAAAAATTCTGGTGGATGTTATACAGGAATTAAGCCCTAAATTTCATCAAAAATTGTAATTTATATTTATTTTTTTCCAGGTACTACCGACCGAAACAGACTTGCTTCATCAGCGTGTTTAAAACTATTTTCTTGTTTTAAATTAAAAATAGAAGCCACATAGGCCAACTTGCCCAATTCAGTGAGTTTTTTTGGGTAAGTTGGTGAAGGATGATGATAATAACAATTGCCCAGTTTGTCCTGTTGTTTAAGCTCGAGCGCTGATTTGTGTTGACAATTTTTTTCCATTTAATTTTTTCTTTTAATTATGAAATAATTCTTAACTAGCGAGTTAATAATATATAATAACAACCCCGCCTAATAAATTTTTTTCCTAATAATAAACTTAAATTTATAATTTGTAAAAATAATAATTTTAATTTTTTTGTTAATTTTGGTAATTGATTTAAAAATTATATTAATATAATATTACGTGTAGGAATATCTAGGGCAAGGAGGAGATTCTTTTTTAAAAATTTAAAATTTTATTTTCTTAATAATTAAATTAGTTAAATAAAATACAGGTAATGGAATATTTTGTTTTATCTTTAGCAAAATATTAAAATTTTCACAATGGATTGAGGTTATTATGTTGTTAAGGAATATCAAAAAAGAGAATGCTTGTGTTGAAAATCAAACTTTATTGCAATTAGAAGAAGCAAAAGGATCAGTAGGAATAGTAGATGGAGAAGGATTTATAAATCTAAATGCAATACTATCTCCAGCAGAACAAACGGTTTTTTTTGAACAGTTTTGTGAAAATGAAAAATTGAATACCAAACACCTTAGGGAAGTCTATCAAAAAGAAAAATATAAAGCCAAGCATATCGAAATGCTTTTGATTACCGCTTTGGCATTGATAGGCGCTGGGTTTTTTATAGCTCCACTTTTAGTAGTATCTCCTATAATTTTACCTATCTTTCCGGTTTTATTAGTGGGTTTTGCAATTATTGCATTGACTAAGTTTTATTTTAATTTACGACTTAATCCTATTGAAACAAATAGGCGACAAGCTGAAACATTCTTACATGATGTAAGAGATAGTAATAGGAATGAAGTGGATATTAATGCCGTGGTTAATGGTCAAACTCAAGAGTTAAGAACAACAAATGAACTAACAAAGGAGTTGAACACAAAAATCGTCACGCTTGCAGAAAATGTTGACATGCTTGCAAAAACTACTTATCGATTTTTTGGAAGTAAACCTAAACCTATTCCTGAAGATGCAGCTAATGAGTTTCATGATAAGGAAAGAACTTCAGATCTCCAGCCATAAAAAAAAACCATTTTTGTTCAAAAGCAAAAATGGTCTTTAATGAATGGAATGATTGACACAATTTTTCCGTTGATGCATAAATAAAACACTATAGCCCGCAATTCCGGATAAAATTGAACCTGTAAAAACACCTAAGCGGACTAATGCAGTTAATTCATTATCTCCGAATGCAAGGCTGGCAATAAATAAACTCATTGTAAAACCAATCCCACAAATCAAAGCGATTCCATATACATGCCACCAATTAACTTGATAAGGTAATTTTACCAGCTTAGTTTTTACTGCTAACCAACTTGCTCCAAAAATCCCTAATTGTTTACCTAAAAATAATCCCACAATTATTCCCAGGGGTAATGGGTGAATAAAGCTTGTTAAGCTTATATTTGAAAAAGAAAGCCCGGCATTGGCAAATGCAAAAAGTGGTAAAATACCATAGGCAATCCAGGGGTGTAATTGACGAATTAAATGGTGCAGTAAAGAATTAAAATTTTTGTTACTACTGGTCAGTGGAATGGTGAATCCGAATAATACACCCGCAATGGTTGCATGAATCCCAGAGTTGAGGATTAATAACCATAAAGCAATACCCAATAAACAATATGGAAAGAATCGTTGTATTTTAAAATAGTTTAAGCTTAATAAGCCGATAAAGGCCAGTAAAGCTAAAAATAAATAAAGCCAGCCTATTTGTTGAGTATAAAAAATAGCGATGACGATAATTGCGCCTAAATCATCAATGATAGCTAATGCCATTAAAAATATTTTTAAAGCAACAGGAATATGTTTACCTAATAATGAAAGTACTCCTAAAGAAAAGGCAATATCCGTTGCCATTGGTATTGCCCAGCCTGAAATAAGTTGCGGATACTTATGATTGATAGCAAAATAAAATAAAGCGGGAATGATCATTCCACCGATTGCTGCGATAGTGGGAAGTAATGCCTTGGTTACTGTATTGAGTTCGCCCTGAATTAATTCACGTTTAATTTCGAGACTCACTAAAAAAAAGAAAACCGTCATTAATCCATCATTAATTAAATGTAAAAAAGAAAAATGAATGAATGTCCCTAGGCTAATGTTGAAATTTAAAAATTTTTGGTAATAAATTTGCCAAGTTGAATTAGCGAAAATTAAAGCAAGCAGCGTGGCAATGCCTAATGAAATACCCCCTGAAGCTTCTAGTTGAATAAATTTATGTAGGAACTTGATACGCATTAATTAGTTTCCTTAGCATTTATAGGCCACTTACAATGACCTGATAGTTTATTAATGCTAGTTAAACGTTTTTGATGAGCATTTAATTCTTCATTATTGGCATAAATGATAGGTAAAATTATAGTTTCGTTGATTATTTTCCTAGGTTTAGTCGTTTGCATCGTATTAACGATCTGTTCTTCATCAAACAAATGGGTTTGCCCACCGGTCATGGCGAGATAAACCTGAGCTAACAAGTCCGCATCCAATAAAGCCCCATGCTTATCACGCTTAGAATTATCAATAAGGTAACGTTTACAAAGTACATCTAAACTATTACGTTGACCCGGATGTAATTGTCGTGCTAAGGGAAGTGTATCTAGAATCTGGCAATAATCAGTTATTTTTTTATATTTTTTTTTGGTTAATTTGAATTCATTATCTAAAAAACCTAAATCAAATGGTGCGTTATGGATAATAAGTTGGGAACCTTGAATAAATTCCAATAATTCATCGGCAATCGCTTTAAATTCTGGTTTATCCATAAGAAACTCAGTGGTTAAACCATGCACAGCCAGTGCTCCTGCTTCACTATCTCGCCCTGGATTTAAAAAACAATGAAAATATTGCTTAGTGAGACGGCGATCGATTAGTTCCAAGCAACCTATTTCAATGATCCGATGCCCTTCATTGACCTCTCTGCCAGTAGTTTCAGTATCTAAAATGATTTGGCGCATAATTACAAAATTAATTTGAAAGTGATATGTTACGTGCTGTTAGTGAAAATGGCTAGTCTTTAGTAAAACCTTAATAAAAGGAATGTTTAAGATTAAATACTATTCAAAGAAAGTTTCAAAATTGTGAGGGGAATGTATATGTCAGGTGCGATTTAAATTAATTTACAAGCGAATGTAATTGGCTTTGTAATTTAGCTTCAGTAGCAGTAAAATTATCTAAACGTTCTCGTTCTTGAGCAATGATTTCTGGTGGGGCTTTTTGTATAAAAGCTGAATTGTCCAGTTTTGACTTGGAACGCTCAATTTCTTTTTTTATCTTGAGTATTTCTTTTTTTAAACGTTGCACCTCTGCTTCAATATCAATTAAACCTTCCATCGGAATAAGTAATTCTAAACTGCCAACTATGCCCATAGCATGATTTGCGTTTATCTCTTTTTCTGTCAACCAATTTACTTCACTGATTTTGGCAAGATTCATTATTTCGTTAAGAAAATGATGAGTATTCTTATAATCTTTTTTATTCCCTTTATAAAGTAATAAAGGAATTTTTTTACCTGGGGCTATATTCATTTCAGAACGTAGGATGCGAATCGTATGCACGATAGTTTTTAACCAGTTTAAATCTTGTTCAGCAGCACTATCTTTTTTCGTTTTATCACATTGGGGATAAGGTTGTATCATGAGACTGTTACCGGTTTTCCCAGCCAAAGGAGCAATAGCTTGCCAAATTTCTTCAGTCACAAAAGGCATTAAAGGGTGTAGCAAACGTAAGCAAGTTTCTAAAATTAAAATTAAACAGGCTAAGGTTTCTTGCTGTTCTTGACTGTTTATATTATTTAAAATAGGTTTAGCGAGTTCAACATACCAGTCACAATATTCATTCCAAATAAATTCATAAATTGTTTGCGCCATTAGATCAAATCGATAATCTTGGAAGTGTTTATGCATTTCAGTGATAGTGTTTTGCAATAAGGAATAAAAAGCGCGATTTATAGAGAGAGTTAAAGTAGGCAAAGATTTAAAACTGTTCTGATTAGAAGTGTGCGTTAAAACAAAACGGGACGCATTCCAAAGCTTATTACAAAAATTTCGATAGCCTTCAGTTCGGCTTAAATCAAAGCGTATATCACGTGTAGGAGAGGCTAATGCGCAAAAAGTGAATCGTAGAGCGTCGGTTCCTAACGCAGGTATTCCTTGAGGAAATTGTTGTCTAGTAACGTGTTCAATTTTTTTGGCCATCTGTGGCTGTAATAAACCTTGAGTACGTTTTATCACTAAATCATCTGCGCTAATTCCTAATATCACATCAAGAGGATCTAACACGTTGCCTTTCGATTTTGACATTTTTTGGCCTTCATGATCCCTTATCAAGCCTGTTACATAGACTTCTTTAAAAGGAACCTTGCCCGTAAAATGGAGTCCTAGCATTAACATGCGAGCTACCCAAAAAAAGATAATATCAAATCCAGTTACTAAAACATTAGTTGGATAAAAGGAAGTAAATTCTTTAGTATCTTTGGGCCAACCTAAAGTAACAAAAGGCCAGAGTGCTGATGAAAACCAGGTATCTAGTACATCTTCATCTTGTTTGAGTGTTACACTAGAATCTAAAGAATATTGTTGGCGAATACTTTTTTCATCTTTGCCAACATAGAATTGGCCTTGCTCATCATACCAGGCAGGAATTCGATGTCCCCACCAAAGTTGACGGCTAATACACCAATCTTCAATATTCTCTAGCCATTGTAAACAAACTTTTCGCCAAGTTTCTGGGATAAAATTAAGTTGCCCCTGAGTGATAGCTAAAATGGCGGGTTTTGCTAAGGATTGCATCGACATAAACCATTGATCAGTGAGATAGGGTTCTATCACAACGCCGGAGCGATCCCCACGTGGAATTTTTACTAAATAAGCTTCTATCTTTTCGAGTAATCCAAGTTGTTCTAAATCATGGATGATTCTTTTTCGTGCAGCAAAACGTTCTAAACCACGAAATTTTTCTGGAACCTGTTCATTAAGGTGTGCATTTGGCGTAAAAATATTTATGTTAGCTAAATGATGTCTTTGTGCTGTGGCATAATCATTGAAATCATGGGCTGGCGTGATTTTTACGCAACCACTCCCAAAGGTTGGTTCTACAGATGGGTCAGCTATTATTGGAATAATACGATTAGTTAAAGGAAGCTTTATTTGTTTTCCTATATAAGCTTGATATCGAGGATCATCAGGATGCACGGCGACAGCGACATCACCAAATAAAGTTTCAGGCCTTGTAGTGGCAACTAATAAAAAATCATTGCTATCCAATAAGGGATAGCGCAGAGTCCATAAATGGCCTTGTTCTTCTTGGTTAATGACTTCAAGATCAGATACTGCTGTTAGAAGCTGAGGATCCCAATTAACTAAACGTTTTCCACGGTAAATAAAGCTTTGCTTATGTAAATCAATGAAGACCTTTTCTACTGCAGCAGAAAAATGCGCATCGCGCGTGAATCGTTCTCGTGTCCAATCAATAGAGGCGCCCATGCAGCGTAATTGCTCTGTTATCATGCCACCGGATTTCTTTTTCCATTCCCATATGGCATCTATAAATACTTCACGCCCTAAATCATGTCGAGATTTTCCTTGAGCTAATAGTTGGCGTTCTACCACCATTTGAGTGGCTATACCTGCATGATCGGTCCCCCCTTGCCATAAAACATTCTTGCCGCACATGCGTTGATACCGAATTAAAGCATCCATTAACGTTACTTGAAAAGCATGCCCCATATGCAAGCTTCCTGTTACATTGGGAGGAGGGAGTACGATGCAATAAGATTCACCTTGACCAGAAGGTCGAAAATAAGAATTCATTTCCCATTGTTTTCGCCAATGAGCTTCGATCTTTTTAGAGTCATAATTTTTAGTCATCATGTGCTTATAGTATGCGTGGTTAACTGACAGTTCTGAGCCTTATAAAATTTATATTTATGGCGTGATTGATTTTTACTTTTTTTCTCTTCAGACACTACTTCAATAATACGTGAGAATTCAGGAAAGTAGGTTGGAACCTCATTACTAAGGTTAAAGAAGATATCGGCATTAAGTTCCTTGGGTTTGTTGGTAGCAATATTAACAGATAACAATGGGTCGATGACTGTATTGATTCTTAAATAGCCATGAGGAATAAAACTAATATCGCGAAAAGTCCATAGTAATTCATCTAAGCGTTGACCTTCCTCATCCGAATTAACTTGGATGTAAATTTTTTTTTGTAAAAGATAGGCTTTATCGACTAAGCGGCAGACAAAACGATAAACATCTTCTTGTATAATTGAATTTAATAAATAAAAGTCAACAGTGGGATTTGGCATAAGAATCTACAGCCTAAAGCTAAGATGAGTAGTCTTGAGAATGACTATTTTCGGTTAGAGTTTGTTTAGAACGCGGAGACCTAGCATTAGGTTTTTCAATTGCAGCTAACATGCCTGGATCTCGTGCTTTTTCGGAAAGTTCATTAAAGGGATGTATTTTTGCATATTCGATTACTTGACTAGCATAAGTTAATCCATTCTTTAAGTTTTTGCTTTTATATAATGAAAGTACACACGACTGAATATCGATGGTAGGATTATTTGCAGCAATCGATTGGCATTTGAAGCGCAATTTTTCTAAGATTTGGGTGGCAACAACCAGATTTTTACAAGGTCTAAACAAATCGGAAGCATGAGCACCTATTTCTCGAAGCCATCGACTTGGAATTTGCATCAAACCCATTTCTACATTCTTTCCCAGTGCAATTTGAGTATGTGTATACTGAATGGCAGCAGGAATTGTTTTAAAAGTCTTAGTATCATCATCAACAGTAACCATTAAGGGATTATTTTGGGTACCCGTTTGTATCATGGCATAGGGTATAGAATTGTCAGTATATAGACTGCAAGCTAAAACCAATGTTATTAAATCCATGGTGATGTGCCCCATCAGCAATAAATTATTTTCTTAAAATAGAAATATACCCAGGGTTCCCTTCGCTTGGCAAGAGATGAAGACCGAAATAAGTTATCAATAGCTTAATAGCAAAGGATAAACTATGTTTTTTTGCTAATTTTTAGCTTTAACCTGGAGGCCAATGCAGAGCTCTACCACCTAATAAATGTAAATGTAAATGGAAAACCTCTTGACCACCATCCTTATTACAGTTGAAAATTGTACGGAATCCTGATTGATCAATATTCCATTCCTTAGCTAAATGACGTGCTACTTGCAACATATTTCCTGCCAACAACGTATCTTTTTCTGTTAGATTATTAAGGGTAGGAATATGCTTTTTGGGTACAATTAATTGATGTATGGGAGCACGTGGATGTCTATCATTAAATGCAATAATATCTTTATCTTGATAAATTATTTTGGCAGGGAGCTCATTTTTAATAATTTTGCAAAAAATACAGTCCATAATAAGCCTTATTAATTTGGGGTAGCATAAGCCGAAAAGTTTGTTTATTATACTTCCCAGAATTGAACTTTTTGACAGTGTTATCGCCATCCGTAATTCTGAATTCCAGTTTACTTTCTTTCGTAGCGTCGTCAAATTTGATAGCCTGTCAGTGTATTATGCTCTAAAAATAGAATTTTAGGAATATAAAATTATGAATGCACTCGTTAAATTAGGTCCAGGTAAAAAAGTCCCTGATGAAATAAATGTAGTGATTGAGATTCCTAGCCATAGTGACCCAATTAAATATGAGGTGGATAAAGAAACAGGCGCACTACATGTGGATCGTTTTTTAGGGACTGCTATGTATTATCCCTGTAATTACGGCTATGTTCCATCTACTTTATCAGAAGATGGAGATCCAGTGGATGTTTTGGTAATAGCACCTTTTCCATTGCTAATTGGTTGCGTGATTTGTTGTCGACCTATAGGAATGTTAAAGATGAAAGACGAATCAGGTAATGATGCGAAAATTTTAGCGGTACCTATAGATAAATTGTCTTCTCTGTATCACCAAGTAAAAACTTGGGAAGATTTACCGAAACAACTGACACAAAGTATTCAACATTTCTTTGAACATTATAAAGATTTAGAAATTGGAAAATGGGTTAAAGTGGCAGGCTGGTTAGGACCTGATCAAGCAAGAATTGAAATTAAAGCTAGTATGGATCGATACAAATACTAGAATCTAAAGATAATGTTTTGAATAACAAAATTGATTCAATCTATAGTTTAGTGCTTGGTTTAATGTGAATTTTTTAAGAAAAAAACTACTTGAAAACATTAATGTCAAGATGAGACACTTAAATTTGCAATTGACGAATTAAAGTACACTCTTATGGATTTGACGTTGGATGAAATAGGATATTGGTTAGCTTTATATACCATTCCGCGCTGTGGTTTAAAAACGATTTCGGCGCTTTTAAAAAAATTTAATACCCCCAAACAAATTTTATTAGCCTCGCACCGAGCGCTGCTTGCTGCAGGTGTTAATCCAATATTAGCCAATAATTTACAAAAACCAAATTGGAATACAGTAGAATTTTGTTTACGTTGGATAGAACAACCCCAGCAGTATATTTTATATTGGGATAATTTACATTATCCACCATTATTGCGCGAAATTTCTTCTCCACCACTAATTTTATTTATTAAGGGAGAGCTATCGCTTTTGCAACAGCAAGCTTTGGCTATCGTGGGGGCTCGTAATCCGACCCATACTGGTTTGGAGATTGCTCATCAATTAGCGAGCGAATTAAGTGATCTAGGGTTTGTTATTATTAGTGGATTGGCAAGGGGTATTGATGGAGCAGCTCATCAAGGAGCTATGAAAAAAAAGGGGCTAACAATTGCTGTATTGGGTAGTTTATTGTAAAATATTTACCCGGTTTCTCATAAAACTTTAGCCAAGGATATATT
>CASFML010000145.1 GCA_949295795.1 uncultured Gammaproteobacteria bacterium
CAAATTACTGATCAAATTGCTAAAGCAGAACATTCTATTCTGGTTCAAGCCTATGGTTTTTCATCAAAAGACATCGCTAATGCACTGGTAGCCGCTAAAAATCGTGGCGTAAAAGTTAAGGTCATATTAGATAAAAGTCAACGTTCACAAAAATATAGCTTGTTACATTATATCATCGATGCAGGTATTCCTGTCTGGATCGATATGAAACCCGCCATTGCTCACAATAAAATCATGATCATCGACGGTAAAGAGGTAAAGAAGTCGTAACAGGCTCATTTAACTTTATTGATGCCGCTCAAAAACGAAATGCAGAGAACGTTGTATTTATTTCTGATCCTAAATTAGCTCAGAAATATACTGTTAATTGGGAAAATAGAGAGGAACAATCTATTTTATATCAATCTTAGATTGCACTGAATTTTATTTAGTATATTTTTTAATTGTTTTTATATCATTTTCAGTAAAAGGCTTTTCAAGTACATAATCAATACCTATTTCTCGACACTTCTCTTTAATTTTTTCTTCTATATGAGCAGTTAAAACAAAGATTGGAAGATGAGGTTTGTTATTTTCTTGCTCCCATTGACGATAAATTATTGCGACTTCTGTTCCTTCTAAATCAGGCAAACCAATATCTAGCAATACCCAATTAAAGGATTGGCTTTGTAAAGCTTGTAAGGCTGCTTTTCCTTCAGTGACAGTAGTTACTTCATAACCTAAATTTTTAAGGACGTTTTTTATTGCAAAAAGTATTTAAGTATTATCCTCAACAACTAACACAGAGTCGGTTCTCTTATTTGTTTCAAGGTGCAATAGTGATTGCTGTGATAGTGAAGATGATGTTTGTTTTCTAGCTTTTTCTGCAAAAGAAAAGTCAAATTCTAAAGTAAAACAGCTTCCTTTTTCTTCATCGCTCGAGACTTTTATTTCCCCTCTTAAAAGTTCCACGGCTTGTTTGACTAAAAACAAACCGATACCATAACCTGTATATTCTGCTTTATAAGAAGGATGAGTACGATAAAAACGATCAAATATTTTATTAATTTTATCTTTAGGAATACCAATTCCAGTATCAGTTACTCGAATTTCTATTTTTGCATGCTCGCTGTTTAGAGATAATAAATTTATTTCTAAATTGATGCTTCCTTTTTTGGTAAATTTAATGGCATTAGAAAGAAGATTAAGAAGGATTGTTTTTAATTTAATTCTATCGCTGATAATAATGGGAAGATAAGGATCAAATTTTAACTGAAGTGATAATTTTTTGCTTTGGATAGTTGGCTGCATTAAAGATTCTAATTCTTCAGCGAGTTTTACTAAATCAATCTTCTCTTTTTTAATTCGATCTAAGGGATGTTCAGCGGCATTATTAAGTTTTTCTACTTTAGCAAACCTTTTTAGTAAGTAAATACTTATCATGTAGTAAAGTGTATCTACTTATTAAAATTTATTTGTTAAACTATGCTTTTGTTAATTCGGATATCTTTTAATTATTTTTTATTTAAAGGTATTACTTTTAATTTAAATTAAGGTTGATATTTAATGTCTATCGGTAAGAAAATTTCTAGAACATCTAAAGACAATCAAAAAAGAGATACAATTCGAATGAACATAAATGTTCCAAAAGTTTTTTATAAAGAAATACAGCATAAAGCTTTGGATGAAGATATTAGTGTTACTGAATTTGTAATTCGAGCCATAAAAAATTTTATGGAAAAGAATTCTTAAGTTTTATTTTAAATAAAAAAGGAAAACAAAAAGTGACAATTCAAATTCACAATCCTCACGACGCCATTTTTAAAAAATTTTTCAGTAATGTTGAGATCGCTAAAGACTTTATCGAAGCTTATTTACCAGAGCAACTAAAACAAAATTGTAATTTTTCTACTCTCAAAATTGAAGCAGGTTCCTTTGTTGATGAAGATCTTAAACAACATCATTCTGATATTTTGTATTCCTTAAAAATAGGAGGTATTAAAGGTTATGTATATATAAACGTTGAACACCAAAGTACTCCTCAAGAATTTATGCCTTTTAGGATGCTACGGTATAAATTAGCGATTATGAAACAACATCTTGATCAAGGAAATAAAAAATTACCCGCTGTTATTCCTATACTTTTCTATCATGGTAAGCAAAGCCCTTATCCTTACAGCCTAAAACTTATTGATTGTTTCGAAGACAAGGAATTCGCCAAAAATTATTTTTTCAAGGACCCATTCCTTGTAGATATTGGCTTGACCCCTGATGAAGAGATTTACAAGCATAAAAAACTGGGTTTATTAGAAATGGTTCAAAAGCATATTTTTACGAGAGATCTAGTAAGCATTGCAAAAGATATCGTTAAGTTAGTCAAATCCACTCGCCCTGGACATGAATTGTTCAGTAGCTTGGTGTATTATAGCTTAGTACAGGGTGATACGCCCGATGTTAATAAGGTTATTGAAACTCTTAAAACTATTGAGAATTATCGTGAGGATGTCATGAATGCAGCGCAACAATTAAAGCAGCAAGGTCTAGAACAAGGCCGAGAAGAAGGCATACAACTTAATGCCATTTCAATAGCTAAAAAGCTTATAGCTCAAGGCCGATCAATTCAATACATTCAAGATCTTACCAATTTATCTGAAAAGGAAGTGATAGATTTAGTTGAATTAGAAAGAGTTTGATCTCTGCTTACTAGTAAAACAGGGAAGTTTTATGAACTATTCAATTAACCCTGAGCTAAATGCCATACTCAAAGAAGAATGGGATGAGATAGGACTTTCTAAAGAAATTCAAGAAAGCTTATTCAAGCTCATGGATGTAGCCGCCACTGCTATTTTAAAAAAAGAAGCTCGCCGCATTGCTCGTTGTTTAAGTGACGAAGGCTTGTCTCCTGAGAAAATAAAAAATATTACTGATTGCTCGATAGAAGAGCTTTTTCCTTCTGCTACTTATCATTAATTTTTCATTTTAAACTCATAAAATTCTTGCGGGACTTTTGCGGGATAGAGTTTGCTTTTGTTGTACATTGTTCTACAATTTGTAATGACCGCCACTATTAATAATGTTGTTTTTTCAATAAGTTATAATCTAAGTATATGCCTTTTAATCTATTGGTCGATGATTCGATTCCATCACGGCCCACCAGTCAAATCAAAGACTTAACGACTAACCTAGTTAACCCTGAAAAGTTGAATGTACCAAATTTGTACCAACAATTCTTTCTGCAGCTTTTATAAGCTGATCAC
>CASFML010000146.1 GCA_949295795.1 uncultured Gammaproteobacteria bacterium
ATTCCAGGATATTTAAAAAAGATAACAAGCTCAGCCATCGTAGTTAAAAAGTAAGGAATTAGCGAGGCTAAAGTTGCTAATAAGATTATAATTGTAAACTGTTTAACCAAACTCTGATTCAAGGTCATCAATAAAAGTAAGGAAATTAAAACACTAGAGATAACTAACCCCACAACAGGTGTGCCATCTTCAGATTTTTTTAAAAAAATACTCGGAAAAAGTTTATCTTGGGCAGCTGCTAAGGGAATTTGACCTTGAAGTAAAATCCAACCATTTAAAGCACCTAAACAAGAAATAACTGCTCCAATTGCTACTATAGTACTCCCTATAGGTCCGAACATAATGTTTGCAGCATCGGCGTAAGGAGCATTAGAATGTGCGAGTTCTGTTAATGGCATTACTCCCATTACTGCAATGCTACTCATCAAATAAACAAATGTAGCTATGATTACTCCCAAAATAGTTGCTTTAGGGATAGTACGATTAGGGTTATCTACATGACCGGCAGGAACTGAAGCGGACTCTAGGCCAATAAAAGACCATAAAGTTAAAGTTGCAGCACCACTAAATGCACTTAAATTAGATTTCCCGGAGAAATTAAAGTCGCTCAAAAAATGAGGGTGAATATAAAAAATACCTACTAAGGCAATAAGTAATAACGGGATCAATTTCAAAATAGTTGTCAATAACTGAAAAATGCCCGCATGACGAACACCTTGGATATTGATAAAGGTTATTAGCCACACTAAACTAATACTCAGCAAACAAGACCATAGGGCATTTTTAGCCAAAAATGGCCAAAAGAAACTTAAGTACCCTGTTAAAGCAACTACTATTGCTGCATTACCTACCCACAATGCAATCCAATAATTATACGCCATCTGAAATCCAACAAAATCACCAAATGCTTCTCGGCAATAGGCATAGGGTCCCCCTATTAGAGGCATAACATTAGCTAGCTTAGCAAATACTAATGCTATTAACAAAGCGCCTACAGCCGTAAAGATCCAAGAGAGTAGGCTGATACTGCCATAGGCAGCTAAGGAAGCTGGCAATAAGAAAATTCCTGACCCTATCATATTCCCTGTAACTAGAGCAGTTAGCATCCATAACCCTAATTTTTGTTTTTTCAACTTTTTGGACATTTTAAATGTAACCTCTGAATTTTGCGCAGAATAAAACGCTGTGCCATTATACCCGCCTTATATTTTAATGCGAAAAGTTTATGTCAAAAATTTCAAGTCTTTATATAGTTGCTACGCCTATAGGTAATTTAGAAGACTTTAGCCCCAGAGCAATAAAAACCTTAAAAAATGTTGATCAAATTGCCGCTGAAGACACTCGTCATAGCCAAAAATTACTTAAGCATTTTGGTATTATCACCCCGTTAGTTTCACTCCATGAACATAATGAAACCACTTCCAGTAAAATTCTTTTAAATTGTTTAAAAAAAAATCAATCTATCGCCTTGATTAGTGATGCAGGAACCCCACTCATAAATGATCCAGGTTATCGTTTAGTTAAATTAGTCCGGGAACATGGAATTCCAGTTATTCCCATCCCTGGTCCATGTGCTTTAATAACGGCTTTATGTGCTTCTGGTTTAGCCTGCGAAAGGTTTATTTTTGAAGGTTTTTTACCTGGGAAAAGTATCGCTCGACAAAAAAAATTACTAGAATTCTTATATGAAACGCGCACAATCGTATTTTATGAAGCACCGCACCGAATTTTAGCTTTAATTAATGACATGTTGAATGTGCTTGGACCGAAACGTTACGTAGTTTTGGCTAGAGAATTAACAAAAACTTTTGAAACCATTTATGGAGATAATTTAGGACAATTGAAAATTTGGTTGAACTCAGATAAAAATCAACAAAAAGGAGAATTTGTCGTCTTAGTTAAAGGGGCAGATTACCTGAACCCTTATGAAGTTGACACGCAGCGAATTCTAGAGATTTTACTGAATGAATTACCCATTAAGCAAGCAACTTCCATAGCTGCTAAAATAACCCAAGAGAAAAAAAATAAATTATATGCTTTGGCTCTAGCGATAACAGGTAAATAATATGAATGATAATACGATTGAAATCTTTCAACGAGGAACCACAGAAATACTTGTTGTAGATGAATTAAAAAATAAAATAAAAGAAAACAGGCCTTTGCGCATTAAAGCAGGCTTTGACCCTACAGCCCCTGATCTACATCTAGGTCATACTGTACTTATCAACAAACTACGCCAATTACAAGATTTAGGACATGAAATAGATATTATCATTGGAGATTTTACGGCACTGATTGGTGATCCATCAGGTAAAAATGCAACCCGTCCACCTTTAAGCGTCGATCAAGTTTTAGCCAATACCAAAACCTATCAACAACAATTTAATAAAATACTGGATCCTAAAAAAACCAACTTGCGATTTAATGGGGAATGGCTAGGAAAACTATCCGTTACCGATCTTATAAAACTAGCATCCTCCTTTACTGTCGCAAGAATGCTTGAAAGAGATGACTTTCATCAACGCTATCGTCAGCATCAACCCATTGCAATCCATGAGTTTTTATATCCTATACTTCAGGCCTATGATTCTGTCGTATTAAAAACGGATATCGAATGTGGCGGTAACGATCAAAAATTCAACTTATTGTTAGGAAGAGAGTTTCAGAAGCATTTCAAACAATCACCACAAATAATTTTAACCATGCCTTTGTTAGAAGGTTTAGATGGTATACAAAAAATGTCTAAATCGCTTAATAATTATATAGCCATCGATGAACCAGCCAATGATATGTTTGGAAAAATAATGTCGATTTCTGATGAATTGATGTGGCGTTACTTTGAATTACTCTCATTTAAAAAATCATTAAATGACATTAAATCCATGCAGCAAGAAGCTGCGCAAGGTTTAGCTAACCCGCGGGATTTTAAAATAGAGCTAGCTTTTGAAATTATTGAACGTTTTCATACTAAGGCAGATGCTGAAAAAGCATTCCAGGAATTTCAACATCGATTTCGAGATGGTGCTATTCCCTCCCAAATTAAAGAAATGAATATAGCCATTTCAGGAGATAGCTTATTAATCGCGAACCTATTAAAGCAAGCAGGATTAGTTGCTAGCACTTCAGAAGCACTACGTTCAATCGAAGCCGGCGCAGTTAAAGTGGATTCAATTAAAATAGAAGATAAAAAGCTACTAATTAAACCCGGTACTAGTCATATTTATCAAGTTGGGAAGAGACGTTTTGCTAAGGTAATTATTTCTAGTAAATGAAGTCATATTTTTCAAAAAGTTTTTTTGCAACTTAGTTCAGTAACAATAAAGATTGCAATTAATCTCGATTTATACCTGCGGATTTTAGGCGTTGTAGATAGTGTTCCCAATATTGAGCGTAATGCTTAGATAAATCATAAAGTGTTTCCCAGCTATAGATCCCTGATTGATGATTATCATCAAAGATTAATCTAATTGCATAATGACCAATGGGTTCAATGCGAATGATAGTCACATTCTTTTTTCCACTGACTAATTTTCCTTCACTCATTCCATGTCCTTTAACTTCGGCAGAAGGTGAAAAAACTCTTAAATATTCGCAAGGTAGGCTAAATTTTTCACCATTATCAAACAAAATTTCTAATTTTCGACTTTTCTGCAAAAGCTTTATATCGCTTGGGATAGGAATCATATTATAAAATAAAATGACTGGTATCTTGATCTTGCGCTAAAGGTGTTAAATGTTTATCTACATATTTAATATCAATATTTATCTTTTTATCAGTATACTCGCTCGCATCAAAAGATATCTCCTCCAACAGCCTTTCCATAACGGTATACAAACGCCGCGCGCCAATATTTTCAGTCTTTTCATTCAGATCATAAGCTATTTCTGCAATACGTTGAATTGCCAAGTTATCAAAATTTAATTCTAATTCCTCGGTACCCAGCAATGCCTGATATTGAACAATTAAAGATGCTTGTGGCTCTACTAAAATACGTTCAAAATCTTTTGCTGTTAAGGCCTTAAGCTCTACTCGGATTGGTAAGCGACCTTGTAATTCAGGTACTAAATCCGATGGCTTTGATAAATGGAAAGCACCTGCCGCAATAAATAAAATATGATCTGTCCGGACCATGCCATACTTCGTCGAAACGGTACATCCTTCAATTAAAGGTAATAAATCTCGTTGTACTCCCTCTCTTGAAACATCAGCACCACTCATTTCACCGCGACGGCATACCTTATCGATTTCATCGATAAACACAATTCCATATTGTTCAACCCATTCGATTGCTTTACGTTTTAAATCCTCTTCATCAAGCAGCTTGCTTGCTTCTTCTTTTTGAATCACTGCTATTGCATCTCTTACTTTCATACGACGAGTACGTGTACGCGCAGTACCAATATTTTGTAGCATATTTTGCAATTGATTTGTCATGTCTTCCATACCAGGAGGTCCCATGATCTCTACCCCGGCTGGTAAAGCGGCTAGTTCGACATCTATCTCCTTATCATCTAAAAGTCCATCTTTCAACTGCTTACGAAACACATTCCTTGCTATAGATTTTTCCTTATTTTTAAGTTCATCTGTTGTTTCGTTTGTAGTTGAACGTGATGGAGGGACAAAGCTATCAATAATTTTATTCTCAACCGCTTCTAACACCTGAGGTTGCAGACGAGTAATTTCTTCTTCACGCAGAGATTTAAAGGCAGAATCTACTAAATCCCTCGGGATTGAATCTACATCCCGCCCAATATACCCTACCTCCGTAAATTTGGTAGCTTCTATTTTTAAGAAGGGACAACCGGTAATTTTCGCCGCACGCCGACCAATTTCAGTTTTACCTACGCCTGATGGTCCAATCATAAGTATATTCTTGGGAGTTACCTCATCTCTTAATTCTGGATCAAGTAACATTCGGCGTTTACGATTACGCAAAGCAATTGCAATAGCTCTTTTAGCTTCATTTTGACCTATGATATAACGATCAAGTTCTAGTACGATTTGTTTTGGCGTTAAATCAATTTTAGCTAAATACGCTAGACCAACGTGTATGTCTAAATTTGCATTTCCTTGATTTAAATCTTCTGAAAAATTAGCGTCTATCATTGTTAGCTCAGAAACTTGATTAATTTCATCAGTAGGGATATCAATTAAATCGGATGAGTTAGTTTTCATTTTAGAGTAAGTTTTATTTTGGGACATTATTATTTTTTAATAGAATCAATTTCTTCAATCGTACGCTGGTGATTTGTGAAAACACAAATATCCGCTGCTATGATTAAGCTTTTTTCAACTATCTGCCGGGCGCTTAAATTAGTATTTTGAAATAATGCTAATGCGGCTGATTGTGCGTAAGCCCCACCCGAACCTATAGCAATTAAATCATGTTCTGGCTCTATTACATCGCCATTTCCACTTAGCATAAAAGATTTTTCTTTATCTGCGACTGCAAGCATTGCTTCTAAACGACGTAGCACTCGATCAGAACGCCAATCCTTTGCAAGCTCGACAGAAGCTCGATCGAGCCGTCCATTGCATTCTTTTAGCTTATTTTCAAACCGTTCTATTAATGTAAATGCATCGGCTGTCGCGCCTGCGAACCCAACTAAGACTTGACCATCATATAGTTTGCGAACTTTTTTGGCATTTCCTTTTAAAACAATCGCATTACCCAAAGTCACCTGACCATCTCCACCAATAACGACTTTATCTTTGCGCCGAACTAATAATATTGTTGTACCATGTAATGACTGCACTATTTACCCTTTAAATTGCCGATATTGAAATATTTACTATGGTGATTCATTTTGATATTTTCAAGATCTAAAGGTATTAATTCATTCAGTTTAGGGTCTAACCTTAATCAAAACTGCAGCGAGCCCAGCTTCATTTAAACGTTTTTTGTCTTGAGAAAGCTTATTTAAATCTGCCGGTCCCATAAAGATTTGGTATATTAATTTCCCATCAATTATATTGTCTTTCTTCTGGACAGGAAATCCTTTCAACAAGGCCTGAGCTTGCAACTGCTCAGCACGGGCTCGATCAGAAAAATTACCTAACAACAATATATAAGCTTCATTATTAAATTGGCCCATTTCTTCCTCAAGCTGTTTTTTAGCCTCCGCAATAGCCACTTGTTCAGGTGTAGGGCTTAGCATAGCATCTATAGGTCTATGCCCAGACGTTGCTTGAATAGAAGTGGTTACATCATTTGGCAAAGCAATTTCCTTGATTGCCGAATTAACATGGGGAGATAAACTCAAATTGTTTTGAGGCAAGATATTATAAAAATCAAATTTTGGCTCTGGAGATTGAGGCTCAGGTGCTTCTCTCTTTTTTTTATTGATAACTTTTTCCGGCAATGGAATAGATCTGTCTTTATGAATAGGTTTGAGAAGAAACAAACCCAAAATCAATAACCCCACAGAGATTCCTAGCATTAACCAAAGATAACGATTTTTTTTTCGCTTAGGAGTTAAATAGTTATATTTTGTATATTTTTTTGCATAGTCTTTAGCCATTACATCACTTCCAAAGTTTCTACGCCTAATAGGCTTAAGCCATTTTTAATGACTTGTGCAGTTGCAGCAATTAAATTTAGTCTCGCATTTCGCAGCTTAACATCCTCTATCAAGAAAATGCATGAATTATAATAAATATGAAAATTTTGCGCTAAATCTCTCAAGTAATGCGCAATAATATGCGGTTCATACGCGTTAGCTGCTGATTCTAGCATTTCTGAATAACGATTTAATAACACCAACAAATCCTGTTCTTGTATTTCCTTCAATTCACTAAGTGACTCCATCCCTAAAGATTTATCCCAAACCAATTGTTTGGCCTCAAGTTGACGCATCACACTACATATTCGCGCATAGGCATATTGTACATAATAAACCGGATTAGCATTTGATTGCTCTTTAGCAAGTTCAAGATCAAAATCCATATGTTGATCTGCACGTCGTAGCACATAAAAAAAGCGAGTCGCATCAGTACCCACTTCTTCTCGAAGTTCTCTCAAAGTAATAAACTCACCGCTGCGAGTCGACATTTGAATTTTTTTATCCCCACGATAAAGAATAGCAAATTGTACTAATAATGCTTTTAAACTATCCTCTGAAAAGCCGAGCGCTTGAATAACTGCTCGAATTCTAGGAACATAGCCATGATGATCTGAGCCCAATACGTTAATTATTTTTTTAAATTTGCGTTGCTCCAAAATACAAAGGCGATAAGCCGCATCTGCTGCAAAATAGGTAGGTTGTCCATTTTCGCGAAGCAATACCCGATCCTTATCATCTCCGAAGTCTGTCGACTTAAACCATAAAGCGCCGTTGGCTTCATAAGTTTTCCCGCTTGCTGTTAAACGTTTTATAGTTTTATCGACAAAATTTGTTTTAAACAAACTTTTTTCTGAAAACCATTCATCAAAATTGACCCTAAATGCACTAAGATCTTCTTTAATATCAATTAAAATAGAATTCAAACCTATTTCAAATACCTTTTCATAATCAACATCACCTAGCAAAGTTTTAGCTTTTGCGATAAGACCATCAATATGCTGTTCCTTATTTCCGCCATGAGGTTCATCAATAGGAATGTCTTTAAATACTAAGTCCGCAGTCTTAAAAAAATCCTTAGCATATTGAGAGAAAATTTTCTCAGCAATTTGATGAACATAGTTTCCCCGATAGGCATTACTTGGAAAAGTGAATTTTTCTCCGCAGATCTCTAAATATCGCAACCAAACGCTAGTTGCTAAAATATCCATTTGCCTTCCAGCATCATTGATATAATATTCTGCACAAACTTGATAGCCTACTACTCTCAATAATCTTACAATAGAATCACCATAGGCTGCCCCTCGACCATGCCCTACATGCAGAGGACCGGTAGGATTAGCTGAAACAAATTCAACTAAAACGGATTCATTATTACCTAAATTTGAAACTCCAAATTGTTTGGTTTGGTTTAAAATTTTCTCAACAACAGAATACCAAAAGGATTTTTTTAAAAAGAAATTAATAAATCCAGGCTTTGCAATTTCAATTTTTTCTAATTTAGAATCTGCTGAAGAACAGTCTATATTTGATTTTATTATTTCTGCTAATTTTAGTGGAGATATTTGTAATTTTTTTCCTAAAACTAAAGCAATATTGCTAGAAAAATCACCATGTGATTTTTCTCTAGCATAATCAACCTGGATAGTCAGTGAAGCAGGTAGAGAAAATTTGTTTTCTAGGCTTAACAAGGCTTTTTGGATTTCTTGTTGCACTATGCATTTCATGGATTAAATCACTAGATGGTCAAGGAAGACGAGATTATAGCGCAATACGCTCCCAGAAAAATATAGCTGAAATCTAGAAATCACAGCCTTAGAAGAGAGCCCCCAGAATCGATTTCTTACAAGTTTTTCGCTTTAAATACTTAATTTTTATCTGGTAAATAAGCCCCCACAAGGGTAATATTCTATAAAAATAATAAAAAGAGCATCTATCTATGAAAGTCATCGCTTATTGCTTATTTGCCGTCCTGTTGCTTTTTAGCCTCGTAAGTCTAGCACAAGCAGCTTCTAGGCCCATAATTTGCAAGAACATCTCAATTAATAGCTTTGATAGTTTAGATATTCAAGGTCCAATTAATGTTTATATTGATGCAACCCAAACCCGTCCTTCTTTACAAATTCTGGGGGACCAGAAAAGAGTATTTGCAGTCACTTATAGCGAAAAAAACCATACCTTACATTTAGGAACAAAACCTATTTATCATTCTGAACCTGGAGAAAGATTAACAATTCGCGTCAACACATCCCCAGCTCAAATAAAACAAATTCAATTCAATAGTAGTGGAAGTCTTTTTGGAAAAGGACTAGCCGGTTCATTATCGGTTCACGCGCAAGGAAAAGGTCAAATTAATCTTTACACCAATCGATTAAATCTTAAATCTCTACATAGCAACAATAACAAAAACATTATTTTTCATAATCTTCTTAGTTCAAATCTCATCATAGAAACGCATAATTCTAATAATATAGTTATTCAAGGTATTGTTTCATTAAAAAAAATTCATTCTAGCGGGAATGGAAATTTATTAGTTTATTGGGTTAATACCCCTTATTTAAGAATAGATGCGAGTGGTAAAGAAAAAATCAGCTTAGCAGGAATCACCAAAATCCTAGATGCTAAATTATCCCAAGACGCCCAATTAAATGCTCAACAATTACGAGCCCAACAAGGATTTATTAAAACTGAAAAACAAGCTCAGGCAACCGTCAATGTCAGAAATGCGCTAAGAGCATTTGCAAAGGATAATAGTGTGATTTATTACACCTCACCGATAAATTTTATAAACAATTACATTGAAGATTCAGGACTAGTACTTAATAAAGGTTAAACCTTATATGAAAAAAAATAGATTTTATCAATAAGTAGTGCTCAGTTTTTCGAGGAACGAGTTTATTTAAGGATAAACAACAGCATAGATAGGCAACAAAGTTAGCCACAAAAGAAGGTTTTCCGGGTAAGGCCAGTTTAATTTTTTACTAAAACAATCTCAACACGACGATTAAAACTACTTGCTTTAACGTTTCGGTTACTTGCAATGTAATCATGTCGGCCGTATCCTATTGTACGTAAACGTTGAGAGCCTATTCCGTGAGACCATAAAAAACTTGTGATGACTTCTGCTTGTTCTTGCGTAATAGCAGATGCTGTTTCGGGATCATAAAGATCGTCGCTGTAGCCAACTACTTGAATGAGCCCATCTCCATAAGATTTTATAAGTTTAACCTTCTGGCTGAGCTGCTGCATACAGTTTCTCGTTAATTTCCCATTTGACCGAAAACAGCCATCGCTGTAAGCAATAACTCTAAGGCGATCAGCACTTTGGATAACTTGTATAACAGGAGGGGGTAAATTGTTCTTTTTCTTTACGGTTTCTATCGTTTTACTCTTTAAAGGGGGAGCTTCAGGGTGATTTGAAGCACAACTAGTTAGACTAAACATAACTAAAGTTAAAAAACAATAAAAAAATACCGGGATTGTTTTCATAATTTTTCACATCTTATTTTTATCATAGCACTTAATTATTAAGCCCTTTTACGTAACCTAGCATAGTAGAAGCCATCAGGTCCATGAATTTGAGGTAAAATTTGCCTTCCTATCTGACAAGCTATTCCCCATGCTTCATCAATGACCTCTTCCTTGGCATTAGAATGCTGGGATAGAAAACGCATAACTAAATTACTATTTTCCTCTGGTAATACAGAACAGGTCACATATAATAGAATACCATTTGGCTTTAACATTTCCCAAAGACTTAATATCAGTTGATATTGATGCTCCATTAATTTAGGAATATCCTCTTCTCTACGTAACAATTTAATGTCAGGGTGTTTTCTAATAACTCCGGTTCCTGAGCAGGGAGCATCTAGCAATATTCTATCGAATAAGCCTTCTTTCCAAATAGTTTTGAGATCTTGTGCTTTAGCAGCAAGTATCTGTATTTTTGTTCCTGCTAAACTTAAACGATCCAAATTTTGCTTAATTTTATTTAAACGAATCGCATCAGAATCGACTGCTATACATCTCTTTAAGTCAGGTTGTGATTCCAAAATGTGCGTTGTTTTCCCTCCGGGTGCAGCACAAGCATCTAAAACCTTTTGACCCGGCTTTAGTAACAATAAGGAAGCCGCTAACTGTGCAGCTGTATCTTGTATAGAGATTTCTCCTTCCATAAAGCCAGGTAAATTTATTACTGGATAGGATTCTTCAAGAATTATTCCAGTTGGGCTTAATTCACTTAAGCTACCTGCTATACCTTTATTTTTTAATTTTTGCGCATAATCTTTTCGTGTAATTTTCAAAAGATTAACTCGCAAACTCATAGGAGGAAAATGATTATTGGCAGCTAAAATAGTTTGCCATTCAATCGGCCATGCCTGTTGTAATTTTTTAATTAACCAATCTGGATGTGCAAATTGACTTTCATTCGGCAATTTTTTTAATAAATTTTTTTGTTGTCGTTGGAATGATCGTAATACTCCATTAATTAAAGGCACCGCCCAAAACTTATGGAGTTCTCTCGCTGCCTGTACAGTTTCATTTACAGCCGCATGTTGAGAGGTCCTTAGATAGTTGAGTTGATAAAGACCTATTAATAATAATGCATAAATATCTTGGTCGGAAACACTAAGAGGTTTTTTCAATAAATAGGAACAAAGTTGCCTTAACGGAATATACCAACGTATTACGCCATAACATAATTCTTGAATAAATGCTCGATCACGAAAATTAATGTCTGCATTCACACCGACTAATAAAGCATCCTTAAGCGATATTTTTTCTTTTAAAACACGAAAAATAATTTTTGCGGCAATTGCCCGGGAATTAGCCATACATACGATCTAAAATGGCACCCACATGAAATAATTCCGATTTACCATGGATAAAACTTGAAATCGGTAAGCATCTGCCACCGGGCCATTGCACTTCTAATAAACGTAATACACCTTTTCCTGTAGCAACATCTATACCTTCCCTATCGGCTTTTAAAATTAAGCCTGGTTTTTCAGAAGTGCTTTCATCAAGCACCTCTGCTTTACAAATCCGTAATATCGACTTTCCTAAAACCACCCGAGCAATGGGTTTAGGATGAAAGGCACGTACTAATCTATCTAAGTAGATTGCAGGTTTTTGCCAATCTATCTCAGCTTCTGATTTATTAATTTTTTTTGCATAAGTACTGTCTTTTTCATTCTGCGACTCTGATTGATAGGTTCCGCCTTCAATGACAGTTAAACTTTCTATTAAAGCTTTAGCACCTAACTCAGCTAATCGGTGTTGTAAGGTTTGAGTCGTGTCATTGGGCTCTATAGTACAAGAAAATTTCGCCATCATTTCACCGGTATCAAGGCCTTCGTCCATCTGCATGATGGTAACACCCGTTTCGGAATCACCCGCTAAGATTGCACGTTGGATAGGAGCGGCTCCTCGCCAACGTGGTAATAATGATGCATGGACATTAATACAACCAAAACGAGG
>CASFML010000147.1 GCA_949295795.1 uncultured Gammaproteobacteria bacterium
ATCCTAAGAAATTTTTAATTTCTTTAATATTTTTTTGAGCATCGAGCATGCCAGCTATCTTGAGGCCTAAACCTTTTGCTGCCCAACCTAAATGCGTTTCGAGGACCTGACCAACGTTCATACGCGATGGCACGCCTAAAGGATTAAGAACGATATCAACGGGCGTGCCATCTTCCATATAGGGCATATCTTCAACAGGAATAATGGTAGAAATCACCCCTTTATTACCATGGCGACCGGCCATCTTATCGCCCGGCTGAATACAACGCTTGATAGCTAAATGAACCTTAACGATCTTGAGTATGCCTGGCGCTAAATCATCACCTTGGGTTAGCTTTTTTCGTTTATTCTCGAATTTCTCATCTAATGCGAGACGCGCTTCTTCTAATTGTTTAGCTACCGCTTCCAATTGCTGATTAGCTGCTTCATCACGTAAACTGACAGAAAACCATTGATCTTTAGTCAGGCCCTTTAAATACTCTAATGTCACTTTATTTCCGGACTTTAATTTATTGGGTCCACTACTTGCCGTAGCACCGACTAATAAAGTCTCAAGACGTTGGTAACAATCATTTTCTAAAATTCTAAATTCGTCATATAAGTCTTTTTTAATTTTATCTAAAGCCATTTCCTCAATGCTTAATGCGCGCTTATCCTTTTCTAAACCGTCTCGCGTAAACACTTGGACATCAATAACGGTACCTCGCATACCGGATGGTACACGTAACGAACTATCTTTTACATCAGACGCTTTTTCACCGAAAATATCTCTTAATAGTTTTTCTTCGGGTGTTAATTGAGTTTCACCTTTTGGTGTCACTTTCCCTACCAATATATCGCCTGCTTCTACCCAAGCACCTAAGTGGACAATACCAGACTCATCTAATTTAGAAAGTGCACTTTCTCCAACATTCGGAATATCTGCTGAAACCTCTTCTGTCCCTAATTTAGTATCACGAGCAATACAGGTTAATTCTTCAATATGTATGGTGGTAAAACGATCTTCGGAAACAACGCGCTCTGAAATTAGAATAGAATCTTCAAAGTTATAACCATTCCATGGCATAAAGGCGACTAACAAATTACGTCCCAAAGCGAGCTCACCTAAATCAGTAGAAGGACCATCCGCCAGAACATCACCTTTTTGAATTTTATCACCTTTATTTACTAAAGGACGTTGATTAATACAGGTATTTTGGTTTGAGCGCGTATATTTAGTCAAATTGTAAATATCCACACCCGCTGTACCGGCTGTTGCTTCTTCGTCATCAACACGAACAACTATACGACCCGCATCAACAGAGTCAATAACACCACCTCGTTTTGCTACCACAACAACACCGGAGTCAACAGCTACCTTACGTTCCATACCTGTACCCACTAATGGTTTTTCAGTACGTAAGGTTGGCACCGCTTGGCGCTGCATATTAGAACCCATCAATGCACGGTTTGCATCGTCATGTTCTAAGAATGGAATCAAAGAAGCGGCTACCGAAACCACTTGGGCGGGCGAAATATCCATATAATTGACCTTATCCGCCGTCGTCAGCATCGATTCATTACGATGTCGACACGGAATTAGGTCATCAATTAGCTTTCCATGATTATCTAGACGGGTATTAGCCTGCGCAATAACGTATTTGCCTTCTTCGATAGCTGATAAATATTGAATCTCTTTAGTCACCTTACCATTTTCAACCTTACGGTACGGTGTTTCAAGGAATCCATAATGATTGGTTCGAGCATAGACTGCCAAGGAATTAATTAAACCAATATTCGGTCCTTCTGGCGTTTCAATCGGACATACACGACCATAGTGTGTTGGATGCACGTCTCGAACTTCAAAACCTGCTCGCTCACGGGTTAAACCACCAGGCCCTAAGGCAGATACGCGACGTTTATGCGTAATCTCGGAAAGAGGATTTACTTGATCCATGAACTGCGATAACTGGCTGGAACCAAAAAATTCCTTAATTGCCGCTGAGATAGGTTTAGCATTAATAAGATCTTGCGGCATTAAATTTTCCGATTCAGCCACACTTAAACGATCTCTGACGGCCCTTTCAACACGTACTAAGCCGATACGAAATTGATTTTCAGCCATTTCACCGACACTACGTACTCGGCGATTACCTAAATGATCGATATCATCCACGTCGCCCTTTCCATTGCGGATATCAATCAATGCACGTAAAACCGCCACGATATCATCCTTGGTCAAAGTACCTGGACCGGTAATATCTTCTCGCCCTAAGCGGCGATTAAACTTCATCCGTCCTACAGCCGATAAATCGTAACGGTCTAAAACAAAAAACAAATTTTTAAATAAGGCTTCTGCTGCTTCCTTTGTGGGTGGCTCACCCGGCCGCATCATACGATAAATTTCAACTAACGCTTCTTGCTGACTATGACTTGGATCAATACGTAAAGTTGTTGAAATATAAGCACCAGAATCCAAATCATTGGTATATAAAGTTTCTACTTTTTCTACTTGCGCTTCTACTAATTTTTTAACTATATCGGCCGTTAACTCTATGTTGGCTTCAAATAAAATTTCACCCGTTTCTGAATTAATAATAGGCTTAGCAAGGGTTTTGCCAATCAAATAATCAATCGGTAATTCAAGCTGTTTAATTTTAGCTTTCTCTATTTCACGAATCTGTCTTACGGCAATACGTCGGCCTTGTTCAACAATCACTTTGCCATTGGCATCTTTAATATCAAAACTTGCTGTTTCACCACGCAAACGTTCTGGAACTAAATCTAAAACGACATTTTCGCCTTTTAAATGAAAAACATTATTACTAAAAAATAATTCTAAGATCTCTTCTGAGGTATATCCTAATGCGCGTAATAAAATAGTAGCCGCTAACTTACGCCGTCTATCAATACGGACAAATAAATTATCCTTAGGATCAAATTCAAAATCTAACCAAGAACCTCGATAAGGTATAATTCTCGCAGCATATAGTAACTTACCTG
>CASFML010000148.1 GCA_949295795.1 uncultured Gammaproteobacteria bacterium
AAGCAAATATTATTCGGGCCTTAGGGCAAATTATTAGTCGAGGGCATTTACAACAAGGTTTTAAACCTGTGCATTGGTGCGTTAATTGTGGATCGGCTTTGGCTGAGGCTGAAGTTGAATATATCGATAAAATATCACCAGCAATTGATGTACGGTTTAGAGTGCTTGATGATGTTGATTTTTTAAGTCGAATTCCTAGTGAAATTGGTCATGGACCTATAATCATACCTATATGGACTACGACGCCTTGGACTCTACCTGCAAATGAAGCCGTTGCATTAAATCCAGATATTGAATATGTATTAATACAAACTGATACTGAGCGTTTATTAATTGCAGAATCATTATTAACAAGCTGTATGCAGCGTTACCAGATTAAGGATTATAAACTTTTAGGGAGTGCGACAGGAAAGGTTTTTGAAGGAATTCTATTGCAGCATCCTTTTTACCATCGTCAAGTCCCTGTTATTTTAGGAGAACATGTCACCATTGAAGCAGGTACTGGTGCCGTACATACGGCGCCCGCGCATGGTGTAGAAGATTATAACATAGCCCAACATTATGGATTGCCATTAATTAATCCCGTTGGTGGTAATGGCTGTTTTTTACCTGGGACCGCTTTATTTGAAGGCCAGCATGTTTTTAAAGTGAACCCTTCAGTAATAGATAAATTAACAGAATCCAAAAATTTATTAAAAGAAAAGGACATTAAACATAGTTATCCACATTGTTGGCGTCATAAAACGCCTTTAATTTTTCGAGCGACACCTCAGTGGTTTATTAGCATGGAACAACAAGGCTTAAAGGAGGATAGTTTAAGAGCCATCAAGGCAGTAGATTGGATTCCGCAATGGGGAGAAGCGCGCATTGATACCATGATTAGTAATCGACCTGATTGGTGTATTTCCAGACAGAGGAGTTGGGGAGTTCCTATTCCTTTATTTGTACACCATTTATCTCGTGAGCTGCATCCCAATAGTCTTAATTTATTAGAGCAGATTTCAAATCGAGTATCTGAAATTGGAATCGATGCTTGGTATGATTTAAATCCACAGGAAATATTAGGTAAGGAAGCACAAAATTATGAAAAATTAACAGATTGTTTAGATGTATGGTTTGATTCAGGCGTGAGTCATTATGCGGTTTTAATGAAAAATCCAGCTTTAGCTTGGCCTGCGGATCTTTATTTAGAGGGTTCAGATCAGCATCGGGGTTGGTTTCAATCTTCTTTGTTAACTTCTGTGGCGATGAATGGTAAAGCACCTTATAAATCGGTTTTAACACATGGTTTTACGGTGGATGAAAAAGGCCACAAAATGTCTAAGTCTCTAGGAAATGTTATTGCACCCGAAAAAGTAATACAAAGTTTAGGTGCGGATATTTTACGTTTATGGATTTCTTCCACTGACTATCGAAAAGAAATGGCTGTTTCGGATGAAATTTTAAAACGCACTGCAGAAGCTTATCGACGAATTCGTAATACACTGCGATTTTTATTAGCCAATTTACATGATTTTGATCCTATAGAAGCTGTGCAAACTAGCACTATGTTGTCCTTAGATATTTGGATCTTGGAACGAGCCCAGCTTTTACAACATGAAATCATTGAGGCTTATGAGACTTTTCAATTCCATACTATTTATCAGAAACTACAACATTTTTGCATTACTGATTTAGGTGGGTTCTATTTAGATATTATCAAAGATCGTCAATATACATTACAAAAAAATAGTATCGCCCGTCGTTCTGCGCAAACTGCACTTTTTTATATTGCAGAAGCTATGGTACGTTGGTTAGCGCCCATTTTAAGTTTTACTGCAGAGGAAATTTGGCAGTATCTTCCTGGGAAGCGCGAAGAAAGTGTTTTTTTAAGCGAATGGTATTCTTTATCCTTTTCATTTAAGGAAGATCCATTACAAAAAATTTATCAACAATATGATCGTCAAAACTATTGGAATGAACTTATTCAAATTCGTAATGAAGTTAACAAAATTATCGAGAAATCACGTATCAGCGGGGAGTTAGGTTCCTCATTAGAAGCTGAGGTTGAACTTTATGCTAAAGAAGGCTCTCAACTTTATAAAATAATTTCCGCTTTAAACAATGAGCTTAGATTTGTATTAATAACCTCCGATGCAAAACTGTTGACTATTACTCCACCAGCACAGGCCTCATTAGCGAATATTAATGGTGAAGAATTAGGAATAAATGTAATTTCTACAGTAGGAAAAAAAATAAAATGTGCGCGTTGTTGGCATCGACGGGCTGATGTTGGAAGCGATCACGCGCATCCTGATATTTGCCTACGTTGTATCGATAATCTTCCTGATGGAAAAGGTGAACAACGGATCTATGCATAAAATGCCATTTTTTTTATCTATTTGATCTATGCAAGCAAAAAAAACATCTCAATTATCATGGCTTTGGTTAAGTCTATTTATTATTGCACTCGATTATTTGAGCAAGGTATGGATGACCTATTGGTTAGATCAAACGAGCATTATTCCGGTATTTCCTTGCTTAAACTTTATTTTGACACATAATTTTGGAGCTGCATTTAGTTTTTTAGGTCAAGCCGATGGATGGCAACGATGGTTTTTTTCGGCAATTAGTATTGCTGTGAGTATTTATTTAGTGCGCATGCTTTATCGAGGCGGTCTTAGCAATTGGGTGGCTTGTGCAATTGCATTGATATTAGGAGGGGCAATAGGTAATTTATATGACCGCTTAAGCTTAGGTTACGTCATAGATTTTATAGATTTTTGTATTGGTTATTGGCATTTTGCTACCTTTAATTTGGCTGATACAGCCATTTCTATAGGGGCTATTATGTGGATCATGGCGAGCTTTAAATTCGGTAAAAAATAATGATGGGGGATATTAAAACCAGGATTAAAAAACCACTAGGCGTGTTTAGCTTAGCCATGATGAATGTTATTGCTGTTGATAGCTTGCGTTCATTACCTATCGCCGCTCAATTTGGTTATGCATTAATATTTTTTTATTTGTTAGCTGCATTGTTATTTTTTATCCCTACGGCTTTGGTTACAGCTGAATTAGCGACCACTTGGCCGAATACAGGGGGTGCCTATGTATGGATTCGTACCGCATTCGGAGCGAGATGGGGTTGGTTTGCGATTTGGTTACAATGGATCTACAACGTGGTTTGGTATCCAACCATTTTATCTTTCGTAATCGCAGCATTTGCCTATTTAATTGATCCGCAATTAATGCAGCATAAAGTATACCTCTTAAGTACAATATTAATTATTTGGTGGTTAGTTACCGCTTTAAGCTGCTTAGGTTTACGTGTTTCGAGTTGGTTAAGTAGTATTGGAGCTTTAGTAGGCACCTTAATTCCAATGCTCTTTATGATTGTGCTTGCTATTATTTGGATTAAGGCTTCACATCCTTTAGCGATTCATTTTTCTTCTCATTCATTTTTTCCTAGTTTGAATAATTTCCATAACTTAGCCTTTTTAACGACTATAATTTTTGGTCTGATGGGTTTAGAAATGTCTGCGGTACATGCCGGTGATGTTCGTAATCCCCAGCAGAATTTTCCGCGAGCTTTATTTTGGTCAGCAACTTTAATACTGATAAGCTTGATACTAGGTTCTTTATCTATAGCGCTTATTGTTCCTGTTAATCAGCTGAGTATTTTGTCCGGTTTGACCGAAGCCTATGTTGCCTTTTTTAGTAGTTATCATTTGTCATTTTTTATACCCATTATTATTTCTTTAATTATCATTGGCAGTCTGTGTAGTATTTCTACCTGGGTAATAGGACCTACTAGAGGGTTACTTATTGCAACATTCGAAAGCCAAATAGCCGGATTGAATTGGTTGCTTAAAGTCAATCGATTTGGAGCGCCCGTAAGTTTATTAGTATTTCAAGGAGTTTTAGTATCGCTTTTAACGAGTCTTTTTATCTTGATTCCTAGCGTTAATGAGACCTATTGGTTATTAAGTGTTATGACAGCCCAATTAGCGGTGCTATTTTATATTTTTTTATTTTTAACGGCATTGCGATTGCGCTATAAAGAACCTGACAGAAGTAACGCCTATCGTATTCCAGGTGGGAAATGGGGAATTTGGACAGTCTGTATTATGGGATTAGTAGGTTGTTTGATTACATTTATACTCGGATTCTTACCTCCCAGTGGTATTAAAGTGAGTAATTTATTAAAATTTGATATGATTTTGCTAGGGGGATTGCTGTTATTTTGTTTGCCTGCAATTATCTGTGCTAGGTGGGTTTTGGCTTTAAAAAAGACTGAGAAGAATAATCAAGTTTGCTGAGAGAGGTTGTATGATAAGCACATTAGAAATCCATGGCGTGCCCATTGAATGTGTTAATCAAGCGGCAATAACTTATCATGTACCAGCTACTTTAATTCTGGCTGTTTTAGCCATCGAAAATGGCACGAAGGGTTTAGCATCACCCAATCGAAATGGAACCTTCGATTATGGTCCGATGCAAATTAATTCAATTTGGTTATCGCAAATTCGTCATTATGGCTATACTCAGCAACAGTTGCAATATGATCCTTGTGTTAATGTGAAAGTGGGGACTTGGATACTTAGTCAGCAGATTGCCAATGATGCATCAAGCCTTTGGCGAGGCGTAGGTAATTATCACTCCCATTCTGCTCGCTTGAATCGCGCTTATCAAATAAAAGTTTCCGAGGTATATCGATTATTGGCTAATTATTTGTCTCATCCAACTAACTCGATACCACCTATGGCTTAAAACTTAAAATTTTTAACCTTAGATTAAATTTGATATGCAAAGGTTTTTTTATCTCTGTTATTTACTAAGTAACTTAGCCTTAGATAAAATTAAAAAAAAGTTAATTAATTTTGATAATGAACGCTTAGCAATTGCCTTTATTTCAGTAATCGGTTTGGTGTTATTATTCCCTTTAGTTGTTATAGCTCCAGGGCTCTTTGAATCAGAATGGTTTTTAAATTTATTAACTATTCCGTCCGAGTATGGAAGTTTCGTAGCATATGCTGCGTATTTAGGTCGTTTATGGAATTTGCTTACTGCTCAATCTTACGCAAATGGTAAAAAAACTAAGCTTAGAAACTTTCTTAATCAAGAAATCATAATAAATCGACAAATAGGTTATGCTGAAAAATTATTTACGCCTATTGGTATGTTGTTAGGTGTTAGTTTAGGAATTTTTTGTCTTTGTCTACATGCGGTGATTCCCTTTTGGGAGGCATTTTCCTATTTTGCCTATATTTTGTTTGTTTTAGGTTATGCTTGTGCAGTAGGCGGTTTATTTAATCGCTTAGCGAGCTCGCTTGATGGGGCACGTTTACAGCAAGAAAAAATCGCAATTTTTGTAGGATTAATGCTGGGTTTATTAGTTGCATTAAGTTTATTTAGTGTCTTAGCAGTAACAGGAACCATGCCTTTTATTGCAGTAATAGGCATTAGTAAACCTTTCATTGATCTTTTGTTATTACATAAGTTTCTTTTTGCAGTTCCTTTTGTATTAAGTTTGACAAGTTTAACGACATCTTGTTTTGACTATGTCGCCAAAGCTTATTGTTTTTTTAAGTATCTATGCAATACAGATGATGTTGAGATCAATGAACGGATAAGATCACGTTATTACGAATACCAAACTGCTTTTTTAGGTATTATTTTTGGTTGTTTGTTATCTTTGGGTATTACTGTAGGTTTATTTCTCACAGGTGGCTTAGTTGCAGGGCCTATAGCCATTGCAGCAACTATTTTTGCTATCATTATTATTTGTAATAATGTATTAGCAGCACTTTTTTCAAGATTGGGGCGGCTTATCGACGGAATCATTAGCATATCTATATCACAAGAAGAAGATTATAAAACTGAATTTAACGTTAACTCAGGATGTTGTTTGGCCTTAATAAGAAATGTTTTGCTAACTTCATTGCCACAATCAATAGATTATTCAGCACAAAATCGAGATCTCAATGAAAACGAAATTAAATTTAAATTAAAGCGTGCACAAAGCAGTCCAGCTTTTTTTCATTTTTATAACTCAGAGGAAAGGTTAAATGCAGATAATGAATTAGTTTTTGACAGTAACTTATCTGAAATCGAATTCAAAAGGCTGCTTGCTTAATCTTTAAGAGAGAGTATTCACTGAGATATAAGAACTAATATGCAGGTTCACATCTTGATAGGCAATGGGTATAGTCTCATCTTTATATTACTAACTTACTATTTATGCGTGTTTTAATTATAAAAATGTCCTCTATGGGTGATATTATCCATACCTTACCCGCCGTAACTGATGCGACTAAGGCTATTTCGAATATTCAATTTGATTGGGTAGTAGAAGAGGCTTTTACCGAGATTCCCAAATGGCATACACAAATTCAACAAATCATTCCTATCGGTTTAAGACGTTGGCGTAAAAGTATTTTTCATACCCTTCAAAATGGGGAATTAAAGCAATTTTATACCCAATTGCGTGCACAAAAATATGATTTTGTCTTAGATGCACAAGGATCGATCAAAAGTGCGATTACCAGTTGTTTGAGCCGAGGTTATCGTCTTGGCATGGATAAGTACTCAGTACGAGAAGGTTTGGCTTGTCTTGCTTACCAACAAACCTTTTCCGTGTCTTGGCAGCAGCATGCTATAAATCGGTTACGCCAATTATTCGCTGAAGCCTTAAAGTACCCTTTGCCGGAAACTAAACCTGACTATGGGATTGATAAGAAAAAATTAATCCAAACCAAAATTGAATTACCAAAAAATTATTTAGTCTGTATACCTAATACGAGTTGTGTAACTAAACTTTGGTCAAATCAAACTTGGTCTTTGCTTATAGAGGAAATAACGGCACTCGGAGTCAATATTTTTATTCCTTGGGGAAATGAAAATGAAAGAAAAAATGCTAATCGATTGAGCAATAAAAATCCTTTAACGCATGTATTACCTTATTTAAATCTCAATGAAATGGCGGTAGTTTTGATTAATGCCAAAGCAGTTGTTGCTGTAGATACGGGATTAAGTCATTTATCTGCAGCTTTGGGAGTTCCTACCATTGTTCTCTATGGTCCTACTAACCCTTCATTAATAGGAACAATTGGTCCTTCCCAGTTACATATCAAATTTTCAGTTAATGAGAATGATTCGCACAATAATGCGAGAATCTTAAAGAAAATAACCGACAATTTGCGTCCAATTTTGAAAGTTTAGCTAATATATGTTGCAAAAATTTTTTATTTTCTTAGCCCCATAATTTCAAATAAAGACAGAATGTTTTCTTTAAACGAGGATTAAATCTTGAGTGATACTATAGACAAAGATTTAACTGAAAAAAATATTCTAAAAATTGCTATTCCGGCACCCTTATATCAATATTTTGATTATTTGGCGCCTATCAACGCTCCCTTAGCACAATTAAAAAAAGGTTTAAGGGTACTGGTGCCTTTTGGTAAGCAAAAAAAAATTGGGTTTTTAATGGGTACAAGCGCATCATCAGTTTGTCCAAAATCTCAACTCAAACAGGCATTAGCAATTCTAGATGAACTGCCGCTTTTACCCGATGCTTTACAACAATTATTAGAATGGACAAGTCGCTATTATCATTGCCCTTTAGGCGAAGTATTTGCTAATGCCATTCCCAAGGTTTTACGCAGTGAAAAGATAAAACTTAAAAATCCAGTAAAATTTACTGAAGTACCTAATAAAGAAGAACTAGTTGTTAAGAATAATTCAAATTTAACGGAAAAGATTCGATTAAACTATCATCAGCAGCAATCAATTAAAAATATTATTAATTCTTTAGATAAATTCCAAGCCTTTCTGTTAAATGGCGTGACAGGAAGTGGGAAAACCGGAGTTTATTTGGAGGTGATACAAGCTGTGCTTGAACGAGGTAAGCAAGCTTTAGTATTGGTTCCAGAAATTGGTTTGACACCACAAATGTTAGCACGATTTCGAAATCGATTTTCAGTTCCATTAATATCATTCCATTCTAAATTAACCGATAAGCAACGCTTAGAAAATTGGTTACTTTCTAAATCAGGTAAAGCTTCCATTATTATTGGTACTCGTTCAGCTTTATTTACACCGCTATGCCATCCGGGAGTTATTATTATCGATGAGGAGCATGATAGCTCGTTTAAACAACAAACAGGTTTGCGGTATCATGCTCGAGATTTAGCCTTGGTACGAGGGCGTTTAGAAAATATACCTGTTATCTTAGGTTCTGCGACGGCTTCTTTAGAAAGCATTTTTAATGCTAAGCAAAATCGTTATCAAATACTCCATTTACCTGAGAGGGCAGGACCGGCAATACAACCGACTTTTCGTTTTATTGATTTACGTCATCAAAAACTCGATCAAGGGTTTTCTCCATTATTATTACAAAATATGGAAAAACATTTGCAAAAACAAGGTCAGATACTTTTATTTTTAAATCGGCGTGGCTTTTCACCCGTTATCATTTGTCAGGAATGTGGTTGGACAGCAGATTGTAAACATTGCGAACAAAAAATGAATTTCCATAAAAAACCGGCGCATTTGCAATGTCATTATTGTGGTTTTCGACGTCCTTTAGATGTGCGATGTCCAGCATGCCAAGCTCAACAATTACATGCTTTGGGTCAAGGGACACAGCGTTTAGAAGAAACTTTACAAAAATATTTTCCTAACGTTGGAATTGTTAGAATTGATCGAGATAATACCCAACGCAAAGGTAGCTTGGATAAATTATTAAAAAATATACATGAAGGGGAAAGTCAGATTTTGATTGGGACACAAATGTTAGCAAAAGGCCATCATTTCCCCAATGTTACCTTGGTGGGTATTTTAGAAGCAGATAATGGACTTTTTAGTGCTGATTTTCGTGCTTTGGAACATACAGGTCAATTATTAATGCAAGTAGCTGGTCGATCCGGACGAGCGGATAAACCAGGGGAAGTATGGATTCAAACTTATTACCCTGATCATCCTCTGTTTAAACTTTTGTTAGAGCAAGGTTACCATCATTTTAGCGAAGTATTATTAAAAGAGCGAAAGATTTCATTATTGCCCCCTTATAGCTATTTGGCAGTTATCCATGCTGAAGCCTTAAACTCAGCCTATCCATTGGCTTTTCTA
>CASFML010000149.1 GCA_949295795.1 uncultured Gammaproteobacteria bacterium
AATAACGGAATCATGAAATATAGCCTCATAAAGTGGTAGTCGATAATGCGGATCATAGGAAGCATGCATAAATTCATCTGAGGCATTGTAGGCTTGAAAGAGAACTTTGGGTGCTGTATCAGGCCACCAAACGCCAAAAAGTTTTTTGTCTTGCAAAGCCGGCCAAAAAGCATCTGGAAACGCCAGGAAGGCGCCATTATTATAGGCGATAGTTGAACTTGCCCAAGATAGTCCCGTTTCAGACCCTAACACTATCTTCTGCGTACTGCAAATAAAGCGCATACGTTCCAGGCGATTATTTAAGTCTTGTTGTCGTGTCATGGGGTGATGCTTAGAATAATCATCATACAATGGATTAGCTGCATCACAATCTAAAAACAAGGTATTATCACCTTTGTTTAACAGCCTTTCGATTTGATTGGCGATATTTTTTTCCTTAGATTCTCTTAGACGAAGGGCTTCAGAACTTAAATAACAACCGCGGTTGGCAAAGCCTGATAGTAGCGATCCATTAGCGTTACGAATGCATGCTTCTGGCCATAGATGATTGGGCCATGCTGAGGTTAAACTGTCTGAAGTCTTCCGATTTTGTGCATTATCAAAACTGTCATAGGGTCCTATCAAATACCCCAGGTTTTCTGCTTTATAAATATATTCTTTATCGATATTAATGCCATTGTTTATTAACGTAGGATCATAATTGATGAGTGCATGTTTAATGTTTAATTTTTCCAACTCATCTAACATTGCTAAACTTTTACCATCACCCCATACCCAAATGTGAAAAGCGCCTAATAATTTATTAACATTAGCATTTTGCAAGATTTTTTGTTTGAGAGAAACAAACTTATTATCATTGATGAGCAAATTACGGTAATCAATTGCAGGGCTGATGACACTATCTCCTGTCAAGTGAACTAATAAACTATATTCTGGAAATCCCGATCGTTTTAAGAAGTGATGTTCATTCGCTAAATAAAGTTGTCCTTGCTTCTCACGAATTTGGGCATAAGTATCAACATCCTGATCATTCCAAATATAACTCATATAATTTTCATCAGAATATTCTATTGCCCAAAAGGGACTACTTAAAGATAAGTTAGGATATTTTATAAATTCTTTACGCCAAAAAGTATTATGATTTGGAATGTATAACCCTTCTCCATCTGGAATAATTAATGCTTTAGCTTGTGGCGTTAATCCTGATATCGGCCATTGGAAGGTTTGCTCCTTATTGGTCTGAAAAGAAAATTTTAGGCCTTGCTCGTCAGTTGTAACCTTAACTTGCATTTTGAGATGAGGGTAGGTCCATTGTGCTGTTTTATTATTGACCTGCAAATCTTTGACTTCATCATACGAAGTATTTTTTTGAGTTAAGCTTACTGAGGCTAAATCCTCACTCGGGGCAAACAAAATAGCTAAAGTGGAAGGGTCAATAGTAAATTCCCCGGTTTTAACCTTTAAGGTGAAGCTTTCTTTAGCGGAGGCTAATTGGGTAATCCACAATAATCCTAGAAAAAAAAACCAGAATTTTTTAAACATCCTTTAGAATTCCAAATAGAAAAATTTAACTGCGCTAATTATATCCTGAAGCAAATAGACGGTCAAAATATTTACAGTTTTGGTGGTTTTTCTATAAAAAGAAAGTATATCTATTAGATTTTTATTTAAAAAAAATTTTTTAAATAATCGGATAATAATGAGTAATTATCTGAATTAATTCTAAATCCTACATAGCCATCGGGCCGGATGACATAGATTGCAGAAGAAATAACTCCATAACGTTCAAAAAGCAACTTATTCATTGAAGATAAAACAAAAATATGAACCTGTAGCCATTCTTTATAATTTTTTACCAAAGAGCTAATCTTTTCTACAGACTTATTTTCTGGCCCCTTGCTAACTTTAAAATAAAGAATATTAAAAGGTTTTTCGGCTAGCAATGTAAAAAGATCCGAGTCATTAGCGGGTGCATTTGACGCACGATGCCCTGGGCATATCCCTCCTTTAAAACTTGAATAAGATTTATCATTAATTTCATAATTAAATTGATTCTTAGAATAATGAATATTTAGTTGAGAAATAAACCAAAAGAGACGTTTTTCTATATTTTTTTTTAAAAATAGAAATTTAATTAGCCAGGGTAATAATCCATTTCGTAGTTTGGTGATTAAAAACCCTGATGCCGTAAGTAAGGAAAAAAATTGATCGGTTGTTTTTAATAAAATTTTTCCAATCGCATGACGCTCTGTTTCATAAGTATCCAATAGCTTAATGTTAGTATTTTTCTTTAAAACCAGCGCTAGTTTCCAAGCAAGATTGCTAGAGTCTTGTATTCCGGTATTCATACCCTGACCACCTACAGGACTATGAATGTGAGCTGCATCTCCGGCAAGAAAGGCCCGGTTTTGATAATACCGATTTACCCCTCTATGATGTAAACGGAAGGTTGTCATCCAAATCGGATTGACAAATTTGACGGGCACTTGAGTCAGTAAACTCGCTAAATTTTCTAACGCGATTAAGTTAGGTGTAGATAATTTTTCTTCTGCATTATTCGAGCGTTTTGCTAACATAATTCGGCTAATTTTCTCCGTGAGAGGAATGTGCACGAATACCCCCTCGTTTCCGAGAAAAAAAAGGAATTTGTTTCGTGAATAAGGCCATTCAATCATCGCATCAACCAAATTAAAAATTTGTGGATAAGCATTACCTTCAAACGAAAGTTTAAGCACATGGCGAGCACTACTGTGAGCACCATCGCAACCTACAATATAGTTACAAACAATTTTTTCGGTATTTCCTGTGATATTATTTTTAATATTTGCTCTTACATCCTGCGAATTTTGAGTGAAGTTTACCAATTCCTTTTGACGCTCTATATTAACCCCTTTTTTTTCTAAATACTCATTAAGAATACGTTCTGTTTCAGTTTGTGGGAGAAAATAAATTGATGGGAAAGGAGTATCTTGATGTTTGAAATGTTTGAATCTAATTTCAATTTGCTTCTTTCCGTTAATATAAAAAGCAAAATCCACGTTAGAACGTGCTAGTTTAAGAAATTCTTCAACGATACCTAAATTCTGAAATATTTCCATTGATTTCGCTTGAATAGCAAAAGCTCGTGACTCATGGGCTCTGTCCTTTTGCTTATCAATAATTCTAAATTTAACGCCATAACGCAATAAATAACAGGCCATAACCAGACCCGTAGGTCCCGCCCCAATAATCAATACTTCTGTATGATTGGTTTTAGTATCCATAAAAAAACTATAGTTCAGTCTTTCACGAATTAAAATGGCCGCGCTATAATGGTCAAATATTTTGCTTGCTTGAATTATTAAGGAGACCTAATTGCATACTCATTATCAATCGTTATTACCCCAACATAGTCTATCTCGCTTTGCGGGATGGATGGCTAACTGTAAAAATACTTGGATTAAAAATCGATTAATCAATGGCTTTATTCGACATTATAATGTTGATATGTCCTTAGCTCAGGAAGAAAACCCAGAACACTATATTAATTTTAATGATTTTTTTACACGACCTTTAAAACCTGAAATGCGTCCAATTTCCAATCTCGCTACAGATATCATTTCACCTGTTGATGGCACTATTAGCCAAATGGGTGATATCAAAGAAAACCAACTAATTCAAGCCAAAAAAATAAATTATAATTTACAAGCTTTATTAGGTGGCTCTGCAAAAATAGCGGCACAATTTCAAAATGGGCGATTTGCAACCTTTTATTTAGCGCCACAAGATTACCATCGTGTACATATACCTTATGGTGGCGAATTGAAAGAAATGATTTATGTTCCAGGACGTTTATTTTCCGTAGATACCAAAACGACTACTGAACTGCCAAATTTATTTGTTCGTAACGAACGAGTTATTACCTTATTTTCCACGCCTATTGGTTCAATGGCTGTCATTTTAGTTGGGGCAATGCTTGTTGGCAACATCAGTACTCCCTGGGAAGGGGTTATTGCCCCTACTTCCAAGCGACATATTTATCATTGGCATTATCTTGATAACAAAATTTCATTAGTCAAAGGGCAAGAGCTTGGGCAGTTTCAATTAGGTTCTACAGTTATCCTTTTATTCGAGGTCAATCGTATGAAATGGTTGGCTAATTTGTCTGAGAAAAAGGTGATATTTGGAGAATGTATTGCTCAGGCAATATAAGGTATGTTTGTAAAATTAAGTTATAATAGCTCTCATTGTTAAAAAGTAGGTGGCCAATGTCTATACCACAAGAAAAACCTGTGTCGGCTTCAGCTGTACATGATCATACTTATAAAATATTTCCTAATGATTTGAACTCAACTGAAACTGTGTTTGGTGGTTTAGTTATGTCCACACTGGATAGGGTCGCTTCTGTTGTTGCTGAGAGACATAGCCAAAGACCTTGTGTAACTGTCTCTGTCGATGCTATGCATTTTTTACAGCCCGCTACTCGGGGAGATATTTTAATTTTTCAAGCCGCTATTAACCGTAGTTGGTCGAGTTCAATGGAAATCGGTGTACGGGTTCTTGCAGAAGATTATCGTACCGGAACCCGACGCCATATGGTATCGGCTTATTTCACTTTTGTAGGTACAGATGAACATGGCCGTCCAGCAGCTGTTCCTAAGGTTATCCCTGAGACGCAGAATGAAATAAGACGTTACGAAGAAGCAGGCAAGCGCCGTGAACGCCGACATCAAGCATCAAGAAAAGAACTGAAAAATAAAAGCTAAGTCCTTAATTTTGAATGATTGAACGATCTCGAGGATGGCCGCTAATAAAAATAAAAGATTTTTGTGGAGAAACTATGACGATACAAGTTTTACCAATTTTGGCGTTTAAGGATAATTATGTTTGGTGCCTTATCAATGAGGAAACAAAACATTGTATTATTGTCGATCCAGGCGAAGCAAAACCTGTTTTGGCACAATTAAAACATTTAAATCTCGAACTTGATGCCATATTCATTACTCATCATCATTGGGATCATACCAATGGCATTCGTGCAATTTTAAAACAACATCCCGCTCCTGTGTTTGGGCCCGCAAAAGAAAAAATAGCTGGAGTAAGTAATCAAGTGGATGAGGGAGACAAGATTGAATTACCTAATTGGCCAACTTTTGAAGTCATTGCAATTCCTGGACATACATTAGGTCATATCGCCTATTATGGAAACCATCTTTTATTTTGTGGAGACACATTATTTACTGCGGGTTGCGGTCGATTATTTGAAGGTACAGCTCAGCAAATGTTGAGTTCCCTGAATAAATTAGCCCAACTTTCAGATGAAACTCAGGTCTATTGCGGCCATGAGTATACGTTGGCTAATTTACATTTTGCTCAAACAGTAGAACCCCATAATATCCAAATTAAAGAGCGATTAGAAAAAACTCGGGAGTTGCGTCAAAAAAACTTAGCAAGTGTACCTAGTCTTTTATCTGAAGAACGTTTAAGCAACCCTTTTTTACGTTGTGACAACCCTGAAATAAAGCTACGCATCGAAAAAAGAACCGGAAAGAAACTCTCAACGCCAGTTGAAATATTCGCTTATCTTCGGCAGTGGAAAAACAATTTTAAATAAATTTATTTAGACTTTTTTTGTCGTTCAATTTCTTCTAATACTTTATAACGAAACCTAAATGGATAGCATACAGCAGAAAATAATTCATTAGTCCCACTGACCCCCCGAATCCGAATAGAACCATAATCTAAAATTCTACCCATAATACTTTGACTAATCTCTACCCCCTCAATTCGATCCAAAGCATTTTCAAAGGTAACTCGGCTAATAAAACCAGATTTCATTACAACCCGTTTATCAGTAATTCCATACTCTGAAGAGTAATAAATGATCAACCCCGATAAACAAACTATTAAAGCAAATATAGAAAAAAGACAGATACTCAATAATGTAGGATGGCCTCCGATCAATAAAAAAGCGGCTAATACAATCAAAACCATCCATGATCTTAAAACCACAATCCAGTGGGGATGACGGCGATAGATAATTTTTTCATCCGACAAGAGAATGTTTTTGATATAACTCATAGAACCTCTTATTATTTTTTCTTAATTTCTATTTACTAGGGGGCCAGAATAACGTTATAGTAGCCAACTTTTCGCTGGTTTGCCATTTTTTCTGAATGAACTATCAATTAACGTTAGAAAAACTTAACTTACTGGTTAAATTAGGCCATTCGATCGAAGAACGTAGCTTACCTCAATGGGTTTCGGTTCAAATAAAATTTAACTTTAGTCGTCTACCTACCGCCTGTATCAGTGATCAATTAATTGATACCATTTGCTATGCTACTCTAGCGATTGAATTACAACAATTCTGTGATAAACATTCTTTTAAACTTATCGAAGCCTTAGCTTATCAGCTTTATCAGTTCCTAAAAAAGAAACTACCTAAACTATTAAAAATTCCGATTAATATTTTTATTAGTGTCACTAAAAATCCTCAATTAACGAAAGTAAAACAATCGAGTTTTTCAATTAGTGATTAACCATCATAGACAGCTAGGATGAAGAGTATAATTAACTTTATATTTTGGTTACACTAAATAAACAACAAAGGGGAAAGTTATTCAATTATTAAATAAAGACCTAAAAAGCTTTATTTTTTGGAAGTTTAAAATATTGCCAAAATTAACTTTAATGAAGCCATCTAATAAGAAGCAATGGTATTGCAAGAGGTTCTTATGAAGCAGAACACCGATTTAACTCAACATACACCCATGATTCGTCAATATCTCCAATTAAAAGCTCAACATAAGGATAAATTATTATTCTACCGTATGGGAGATTTTTACGAATTATTTTATGAAGATGCCATCAAAGCAGCAAAATTATTAAATATTACCTTAACCAAACGTGGACAATCGGCTAATCAAGCCATTCCTATGGCGGGCGTACCCTTTCATAGTGTCGAAAGCTATTTAGCCAAACTAATAAAACTCGGTGAGTCAGTTGCTATTTGCGAACAAATAGGCGATCCGAACTCAACTAAAGGGCCCATGCAAAGGCAGGTAACACGTATAATTACCCCAGGGACACTCAGCGATGAAGCATTACTAGAGAATCATCAAAGCCTCCTCCTTGCAATGTATAATCAGAAAAATCAATTTGGTCTTTCTTATTTTGATATGGGAAGTGGCCAAATTAATATTTTACAAGTTACTGGCGAAGAAGCCTTTGCCAACGAACTAGCACGGCTCAATCCCAGTGAACTTTTAATCAGTGAAGAGTATAAAGCCGAATCACTATTAAAGCCTTATAAACCAATTCGGCGCTGCCCTCATTGGGAATTTGATTTTAATACAGCAACTCATTTATTAACAGAGCAATTTCAAACGTTCGACCTTAATGGTTTTGGCTGTAAGGATCTCCCCTTGGCAATACAAGCCACTGGCTGTTTATTAAATTATGTTAAAGACACGCAGCGGGTTCAATTACAACATATTCAACCACTCCGCATAGAAAGACATGAAGAAAGTATTATGTTAGACGCTACCTCACGACGTAATTTAGAGCTAACACTCAATTTACAAGGTAAAAAAAATAATACTTTAATGGCTATTTTAGATAAAA
>CASFML010000150.1 GCA_949295795.1 uncultured Gammaproteobacteria bacterium
AAAAAAATAATATTTTATTAAAAAAAAATAAATAATTATTTAAAATTAAAAAAAATTCTGTTATTATTTCAAATCAAATAATAATAAAAATTTCCAAACAGTTTTTAGAAGAACTGCATCCCTTTCAACTTTAACTCCAGGATAAGGAGCTCATATGAATCTAGACTACTTAAATCGTCTCATACCCAAACGTTGGATTTTATTATTGTATTATTGGCTGCCCTTTTTTCAAACGCCGACTGATTTTTATTTTCAATCTCGAGTGTTTATTGATCATCTTATTAAACATTCTATTTCCGATGATTTTCCTTTAGAAAAATTGCCTGACTTAATGGTTATTTTAGTAAAATATGCCGCTATAACGAATGAAAAAAAAATCGCACAAAAAATAATTACCGAAATCTTTGACCGAAAAACTAAAAAAATTCGACTAAATTTTTTAGCATCGATATTAGAAAAATTCAGTCCTGAAGATAAAAATATTGCTATTATCGATGAAATCTTTCAGCGTATACCCGATAAATTTTATTTTGACTTTTTTAAACCACTACTAAAAGGTCAAAACTTTTCCTCCTCAAATTTAAAATGGTTTACTTACTTCAAAGCTAAATTTTCACTAAAGGATAGATTAAATCTCTGCTTATCCTTATCTGACGAAAAATTAATCGCTAACCAAACTACCTTATCCAAATTGGTCATCGAAGAATGTGAAGAAAGATTCATGCTGGATTTTGATCTAAACCTTTTGAATGACAACAATATTAAACGTTTACTCAACATGATCTTTACCAGTTGTTCTTCAAGTATTTTTTCAAATAATTTACTCCGATCCTTTGTAAATAAGTTGTTAAAAAGGTCTCGTGAATCAAACAATGACCAAGCATCGATCATCGATTCAACCTTACGACCCCTTGATGTATTTAAACGCTATAAATTTTTCAAAGATTTCCTAGCCCAATTGCATAACGAAGAAAATATCGAATATTTTTTAAGTCTTTGCCCGGAGGAACAATGGCCAACATTAATCGATCATGTCATCGTGTCCGTCTTCAATGCGATTGATACTGAAAAGGATAAGGGTTTAACAGAAGAAAGTTTAATTGCGTCAAACCCAAATTTATTATTACTCGCACCCTTGCAAAAACAAACGATCAATTTCCCGGTTAATCTATTTCAATTCCTTGCCATACAGTACCTAATGAAACTGCCTTTCAATCTCCAGGTATTTAAAACGGCTCTTTCAGAAAGTCAAGGATCGATTAAACATCACCAAACCTTCTCAGCCCCTTTACAATTTGCCGTCGCTGAAAGCCATATCTTAGCGATAAAGGTATTTATAAATGAGCAAGTTATGATTCATGTGCCTAGAGAAAGTAAACGTCAGAATATACGTTATATCTTTAAGCAATTTTGTAGTAATGACAATTATGATAAATTTCTGAACATAAAGGATCATCTTGTTAAAAGGTTACCTGAAGATTTACGAGCAAGTATCGAAGCCGATTTAAATTTTATACAACAACTGTTATCCCAACTCTATTTAATACTAGAGGATCCATCGGTTACCCAATATAAAAATGAACTTACGATGGAACAAAATAAAGGTCAAAGAGACTATGAAGATAGGATCGAAGCTATTCGAGAACTTCAAATAAGAATCACCCGGGGGGAGCAAGATAGAGTGTCTCATCAATACATGGAAGAACTGTTTGGTGACAAAGCAGACTTAATGCAGGAAAAATGGAACAAGTTAGGCGTGCGTTTTTTTGATGCCCATGATCAAGAAGAATTAAAACTTGCGAAAAAAGAAGCTGAAGAGATGAAAAGATTTAATCGTGAATGCAATGATCTTTATAGTTTAAGTGCACTTTCTTACGGTTTAAGTACCTCTCCCTCTTTAACCAGCTATTTAAATCACTAAAGATTACAGCAATTGCTGTGCGTGCATCCATTTGTCATTATAAATCTTGCTAAGGTATTTGATACCACTATCAGGAAGAATAGTGACGATGGTTGCTGGTTTAGTTAACTTAGCGGCAATCTCCAATGCCGCCCAAACGTTGGCACCCGATGATCCTCCCACGAACAAGCCCTCCTCTTTGGCTAAACGACGTGCCATCAAAAAAGCGTCTTTATCAGTAAAGGGAATGATCTCATCCAATACAGAAAAATCCAATGCTTTAGCGATGTGATCTTCGCCGACTCCTTCTACTAAATAATTACAATTTGCGGATGATGAAATCTTTCCATATTTAAAATATTCATAGTAAATAGAACCGATGGGATCAGGCATGATCACTTTAATAGCCGGATTTTTTTCTTTTAAAAAACGACCCACACCTGACACAGTGCCACCGGTACTGCCCGAGGCGATAAAAATATCAAGCTTGCCGTGCGTTTGCTGCCAAATTTCTGGCGCTGTGCTCAGATAATGAGCTTGAGGATTTTTGGGATTATCATATTGGTCAAGCCGAAAACTATTAGGCGTTTCAGCGGCAATACGTTTTGCAACATTGACATAATGCTCGGAAGAATCGGGCGTTGCCGCTGTGGCTGTGACAATTATTTCAGCACCCCATGCACGCAAGCTATTTTGTTTCTCCTGACTGACTTTATCTGGCATCGTCAAAATAGCGCGATAACCTTTTACGGCCGCTAACATTGCAATAGCGGCACCGGTATTTCCAGAAGTATTTTCAACGATGGTACCACCCGGCTTTAAGCAACCCTTTTGCTCAGCATCAGCAATAATGTAATCAACAATACGATCCTTCACACTTCCACTAGGATTGGCGAACTCACATTTAACTAAGATGGTTACATGTTTATTTGGAACTATTTTTTCTAATTTAACGAGTGGTGTGTTTCCTATTGATTTTAAAATCGAATTGCGACTTTTTACATTTGAAGGTGCCTTTATTGCATTCAATCCACAATCCTCAAGTAGGTAGAATACATTCCGAATGCTGCATTTTATCAGCGTCTTGTTAGGATCCTTGGGTGTGAGTATAGTCTTAAACAAATGACTTATAAAAATTGGGCCACTACTTTTCCCATATCGGTCGGTGATTTTACGGTATGCACACCCGCTGCCTCTAAAGCCTTAAACTTTTCTGCCGCCGTTCCTTTACCACCGGAAATGATCGCACCGGCATGACCCATACGTTTTCCAGCCGGTGCAGTAACCCCAGCGATATAAGCGACCACAGGTTTGGTGACATAGGTTTTAATGAAATCTGCCGCTTCTTCTTCTGCGGTACCGCCAATTTCGCCCACCATCACAATCGCTTCAGTTTGTGGATCCTCTTGAAACAAACGTAATACATCCACAAAATTCATACCTGGAATAGGATCTCCACCGATCCCAACGCAAGTACTTTGACCTAAACCTAAATCAGTGGTTTGTTTAACGGCTTCATAGGTCAAGGTACCTGAGCGGGATACAATACCGACCCGACCGGGTTTATGAATATTACCCGGCATAATACCAATTTTACATTGCCCAGGTGTAATCACGCCAGGACAATTCGGTCCAATTAAACGTGCGTTGCTATTGTTTTCTAAGTAAACCTTCACATCAAGCATATCCAATACTGGAATACCTTCGGTAATACAAACAATCAGCGAAATACCCGCATCGGCGGCTTCAACAATAGAATCTTTACAAAAAGGTGCAGGCACATAAATCACACTGGCATCCGCACCAGTTTCAGCAATAGCATCAGCCACTGTATTAAACACTGGTAAATCTAAATGATGGGATCCACCTTTTCCGGGTGTGACCCCTCCCACCATCTGCGTTCCATAAGCGATGGCTTGTTCAGAATGAAATGTTCCTTGTTTCCCTGTGAAGCCTTGGCAAATGACTTTCGTTTTTTTGTCGATTAATATACTCATAGATCTATATCTAACCTTTTATAAAAATGTTTTATTTTGCATCCGCTTATCACATCATGCGGTCATAGGAGATTTAACAGCAGCAACTATCTGTTCTGCAGCATCCGTTAAACTCTGTGCCGCAATGATGTTCAAACCACTTTCAGATAATTTTTTTGCACCTCGATCGGCATTATTACCTTCTAAACGGACCACAACTGGAATCTTAATACCGACTTCTTTGACGGCACCAATAATTCCATCTGCAATCATGTCGCAGCGGACGATACCGCCAAAAATGTTGACTAATATCCCTTTAACCTTTTCATCCGATAAAATGATCTTAAATGCTTCAGTAACACGGGCTTGTGTAGCACCGCCACCGACGTCTAAGAAATTAGCGGGGTTACCGCCATGAAGTTTAATTAAATCCATCGTTGCCATGGCTAAACCTGCACCATTCACCATACAACCGATATCACCGTCTAAGGCGATATAGTTTAATTCGTAATCATGTGCGCAATTTTCACGTTCATCTTCTTGAGAAGGATCGCGCATCGCACGTAACTTAGCTTGTCGATATAGCGCATTATCATCCACCACAACCTTAGCATCTAAACAGATCACATGATCATTTTCATCGATAATCAAAGGATTAATTTCAACTAAACTCAGATCCCGCTCGACAAACATCTTGCCCAAGCCTAATAAAATTTGAGTAAATTCTTTTAATTGATTAGCGGTTAATTGTAATTTAAAACCTATTTCGCGTGCTTGATAAGGCATGATGCCTAACAAAGGATCAATAGTCACTTTTAAAATCTTTTCAGGTGTTTCTTCAGCCACTTTCTCAATTTCAACACCCCCTTCGGTGCTGGCCATGATAACGACACGACGTGTGCTGCGATCAACTACCGCGCCTAAATAAAGTTCTCGTTTAATCTCACAAGGTTGAGCAATTAATACTTGATTAACCGGTTGGCCATGTTCATCGGTTTGAAACGTTACTAAACGACGACCGAGTAGACGTTTACTTTCGGCCGCCACGGCTTCTTTACTGGTAACGTATTTAACACCGCCCGCTTTGCCTCTGCCGCCGGCATGTACTTGTGCTTTAACCATCCATGCATTTCCACCTATGGCTTCGGCAGCCGCCAAGGCCTCTTCTACTGTGCTAGCGGGTTTACCTAAGGGTATAGGTAAACCATATTCGCTAAATAGTTCTTTACCTTGGTATTCATGTAAATTCATGGATTTCTTTTTCTCCTAATGATTAGCTTTTCACACTAGAACTTTTGGCTTCGTACCGATCAACTCACAAACCTCATGGTTTTAGACAATTAAGTTTGCTGCATTTTCTCAGCCGGCAAAAATCCCCGTGCTGTGAGCATGATTTTTTAAAAATATTGTAACTATAAAATGGACCTCATCGTTAATCTTATCGTTTAAACATCAATTAACAAACGGGAAGGATCTTCAAGCAGCTCCTTAATCGTTTTTAAAAAGCTCACCGATTCTTTGCCGTCAATAATACGATGATCGTAGGATAAAGCAACATACATCATCGGTCGAATCACGATTTGACCCTTTTCCGCTATCGGTCTTTCCTCTATTTTATTCATACCCAGTATTGCACTTTGTGGTGGGTTAATAATCGGTGTCGCTAATAGCGAACCAAAAACCCCACCATTGGTAATAGTAAAAGTCCCACCGGTCATGTCTTCAATGGCGATCTGATTTTCTTTAGCTTTACGACCATAATTGGCAATGGTTTTTTCTATATCGGCAAATGATAAACGATCCGCATCGCGTAGGATTGGAACCACTAAACCACGATCCGTCGAAACCGCAATACCGATATCAAAATAACTATGATAAACCACATCATTACCATCAATAGAGGCATTCACCGCAGGAAAACGTTGTAAAGCGGCAATGACTGCCTTGGTAAAAAAGGACATGAAACCTAAACGGGTCCCATGCTTCTTTTCAAAGCTATCTTTATAAAGACTGCGTAATTCAATGACCTTTTGTAAATTAATTTCATTAAAGGTCGTTAGAATTGCAGCATCATGCTGTGCAGCGACTAAACGTTCAGCAATACGCGCCCGTAATCGGGTCATGGGTACGCGTTTTTCCAGACGTCCATTCTGCCTATCCGCTACAGAAGGATCAGACAATCGGCTGGAAAGATTCGATACTTCTGCTGCAGGTGTCGACGTTTGCTGTAACACATCGGTCCGTGTTACTCGGCCTGATTTACCACTCCCTTGAATATTTTCTAAGGGTAAACCTTGTTCTGCTGCGCTGCGTCTGGCAGCGGGTCCCGCTAATTTAGCGGCACTATCTGTCTCTTTATTTTTTTCGGCAACCGATGTTGCAGCTGATGAAGATGAAGAGGGTTGCTCGGTTTTCATACTCGCTTCCTTGTCAGTGTTTAGATGCGCTAAAAGTTCGCCGGTTTTAACCACCGCCCCTACTGGTTTTATTATCTCTCCCATCACGCCATCAGCAGGCGCCGGCACTTCCAAAACAACTTTATCGGTTTCCAGATCCACTAAATTATCATCCCTTTTAACCTGTTCTCCTGGTTTTTTATGCCAGGTGACAACGGTTGCATCAGCAACCGATTCAGGTAGCATGGGAACGTTTATTTCGATACTCATCTCTGGATTCCTCTCTATCATTAAAATGTTAGCTTTTAGGCTAAAGCGTCTTTAACCAACGTTTGTTGTTCTTCTGCATGTACCAAAGGTGAACCCACCGCAGGCGCAGCGGAAGCGGGTCTACCTACATACTGTAGGGTTTGGCTTTTTGCTAAACACGCCACCAGTTCATGTTGAATACAATACCAAGCGCCTTGATTTTTAGGTTCTTCTTGACACCATACAATATCTTTTACCTTAGAATAATCATCTAATACCGCCTGCAATTCGATATCTGGAAAAGGATACAATTGTTCGATACGTATCAAGGCAATATCTTCGCGTTTTTGCGTATGACGTTGTTCGAGTAAATCATAATAAACCTTCCCGCTACATAATATGACACGTTTTACCTTTTTGCTGTCAATTTCGCACTCAGGAATCACTGATTGCCAACCGCCGGTGCTTAAATCTTGCAGTGTAGATACCGCTAATTTATGACGTAATAAACTTTTGGGTGACATCAAGATTAAGGGTTTACGATACGGTCGTAACATTTGTCGGCGCAAACAATGAAAGATTTGTGCCGGTGTCGTCGGAACACAGACTTGCATATTGTCTTGCGCACATAATTGCAAGAAACGCTCTAAACGCGCGGAACTATGTTCAGGACCCGAACCTTCATAACCATGTGGTAGGAATAACACTAAACCACATAATCTTCCCCATTTTTGTTCTGAGGAGCTTAAAAATTGGTCGATAACCACTTGTGCGCCATTCACAAAATCGCCGTATTGGGCTTCCCAAATCACTAAACTAT
>CASFML010000151.1 GCA_949295795.1 uncultured Gammaproteobacteria bacterium
ATAGAGAGAAATGAGAGAAGAAGAAATAATTATTAGCCCGGGTGGCGAAATTGGTAGACGCAAGGGACTTAAAATCCCTCGGTGGTAACACCGTGCCGGTTCGAGTCCGGCCCCGGGCACCAGATTTGAATTCACATCATTTTGAAGCAACCAATGACATTTTTAGTCACAGAAAAATGTATTCGATGTAAATATACAGACTGTGTTGAAGTATGTCCCGTCGATTGTTTTTACGAAGGGCCGAATATGTTAGTCATTGATCCTGACGAATGTATTGACTGCGGTCTCTGTGAACCCGAATGTCCCGTGAAAGCTATTTACGTTGAAGATGATTTACCGGAACAATACCAAAAATTTTTAGCATTGAATAAAGAACTCGCCAAACAATGGCCGAATATTACGCAGCGCAAGGATCCACCTGCCGATGCGGATGAATGGAAAGATAAAGAAGATAAATTACAATATCTTGAAAAATGATGATTAGCCTGTCTCTCATGGTTGATTACGACACGTTATAAATTAATCAAACAACCCAGCCTATCAATTTTTATGGATAAAAATTACAAAAAGCAGGAGGCTTCAAGTGCAGATCCTTTGCCGCCTCTCCATACTGGCTTATTACAACTCGTTCAGAAAAATAAATTTATTCCCCATTTTCTAAATAATATAACAACGGATGATCTGAACGTGTATTGTTTAAAAGAGGCCATTACTAAAGGAAATTTTCGATCGCACATTTGGAACAATCGCGATTGTAATGTGTATCTTATTTATCTCATCCAAAACCAACGTATCCCTTTTTGGCAAGGGATTACCGCTTATATTTATCTCATTGCCAAGATGCAATTTACATCGACACAAGATTTGCGTCATGAAGATCAACAAATTGAGTTATCAAGTTGAGGTGGTTCCTTTAGTCAAATCAGGAAAAATAACAACGCTGGGTCATCAATATTTGTTAGGGGTGATACGGGAAAAGGACGCCGATGATTTTCGTTGTGGCCCGTTTCCGATGTGGTTGCATGATATAGGCATAGTTTTTGGGGCTGTATGTTAACAAAGGCACAGCGAGACGCTATTTTCGCAACGTATATTCCAGCACTAGATCACTTGAAGGCGATTGCCGAAGCGTGTTTGGATGATCAGACGATTGAATTTCTCAAAGAGGTTGAAAGAAAGACTTGCGATTTTGATTTAACCGCCACTACGTATTATGCAGCGCTCGAAACACGTTTTGATCGCTATTTAGCTCATAGCATTGGCAAAAATTCCAGAATTGGAATAACCGGAACTTGGCAGAGATTATTGAGCTCCGATCGCGTTAGCGCAGAACTCTGGTTTAGCTTGACAGATGATGCTGATCTTGCCGAGCAACTTCTGCAGATGATCGAACAAGGATTGAATTTTTTTCATCCTTATCTCCCCATGATGGCATTCAAAAGGCTAGCATTGCTTGATTATTTTGAAAAACATCGCTTAAACGGTCCAAAAATTAGCAAAGATCGCTGTAAAAATGCTAATATCACAAGTAAGTTTCAACCACAGTTTTTTAGTGTCCTCGACAATGAAACCGGCGAATTGTCTAAGGTTGCCGCTAATGATGATGGCGAAATATTAAAATACAACTTATAAAATCTATGTCACTTAAGTTATTAGCGATAGATACCAGTACCGAAGCCTGTTCAGCGGCCTTGATGGTTCAAGATCAGATTCTCGAACGTTATCAATGTGTGCCGCGTGCACATACACAGCTGATCTTACCCATGATGCAAGTGTTGTTAGATGAAGCGGAGCTTAAACTCCGCGATCTTGATGCGCTTGCTTTTACACGCGGTCCGGGTAGTTTCACAGGAATACGCATTGCAGCCAGTATTGTTCAAGCCAGTGCCTTTGCAGCGGATTTACCCGTAGTACTCGTATCCAGTTTGCAATGTTTAGCACAAACCACTTATCGAGAGTTGCAGGCAGAGCAGGTATGGGTTGCTATCGACGCGCACCTTAAGGAAGTTTTTTCAGCCGCTTATCGGTTGCAGGCAGAAACGGGACTGATGCAAGCGTGTAGTGCAGAACAATTAGCGTTACCACAACACTGTCTCGCCAGCGGTTTAACGAATTTCGTCGGTGTTGGCAGTGGTTGGGATCGTTATTTTGATCTATTTGAAATTCAATTCAAGAATCAGTTGCGGCAATGGTTTCCGCAACGTTATCCTAAGGCCTATGACGCAGCAGTCATCGCAGCAGAGGCTTTTCAACGAGGTGCTTCAGTGACAGCAGGAGACGCTTTACCCACTTATTTAAGAGAAACCGTGGCTTTACGACGAGGTTGTGATGGATAAATATTTACTCAGTATTTTAGTGTGCCCATTATGTAAGGCAAGCTTGGTGTATGAAAAATCGGCACAAGAACTTATTTGTCGCTTTGATCGATTGGCTTATCCGATTCGCGATGAAATTCCTGTCATGTTAGAGTCAGAAGCGAGAAGCATTAGCTTAGAAGAATATGATCGTTTGAGTTAGCGAGTCTGCTCTATTGGTTGAATAGCCTTTCAGCATCATAACGCTTTTCTGCTAGCCAAGTTAATCTTTCAATAGCAAATTCAGTTATTGTTTTGCTGGGAGACTTCATTTTTAGCCTTATTAAATGATATAAATTGGAAGCGATAGTCTATTATTTTTAGCTTAAAAAAAATAAACGAAATTAAGCGTTGTCTCGGCAGAAAGATTTTCTTAAGCACAGTCTAAGCTTTGTCATCTGTACTCAGAATTCATGCTGAGACATGACTAATAAATGCCTCGGGGTAACGCTAGGCAAAAAACTATTTAGGTCATTATGCTACTAAGAGAGTTAACTAAAAAAAATAATCAGCTATTACGCAAAGCAGATTTTCCCGCTTATATCGATCATTTACATAAGCTGGGTGTGCTGCTAGAGAATGATTTTATCCAAGCGGCTAAAAACCTTGAAGCGAGAACCTTTCCAGAAGAAAGCAATAAAAAGCAAAGATTCTTTCGAACGATTGAATATTATTTCAGTTTTAAATTGCTAGGTTTTTCGTCCCAAAAACACAGTTTATCGACCAGGCTTTGGAATTTAAAAAGCTTTTTGATCGCTTGGGAGGATCCCGCATTACGTCAACAACAAGATAAACAACTTCGTCAGTTAATTAAGAACAAAGCCGATATCGATAAATCCTTTCG
>CASFML010000152.1 GCA_949295795.1 uncultured Gammaproteobacteria bacterium
GCCCCATAAGTTTATTTTTTCCTTAGGTTATGCAAATTGGATAGCTGGTCAAATGGAACAAGAAATAATTAATAATTTTTGGTTAACTGTACCTGCAAGTCCTAATATATTATTTGATATTCCTTTTGAGCAGCGTTGGTTAAAAGCAATGGATTATTTAGGCGTGGATGTTACTAAGCTAGCTTATATAGGTGGTCATGACTGAGGTTAAAACTGTTATAGGGTTTGATTTTGGTTCTAAGTATATTGGTGTGGCAGTGGGTCAAATGTCGCCTTCCTTAGCGCAACCTTTAACCAGCTTAACCCTTAAAAAGGGAGCGCTTCCTTGGAAGGAAATTGAACAGTTATTGGAGGTTTGGGCACCTGATGCCTTAGTTGTAGGCATTCCATTAAAAATGGATGGGACAGAGCAACCCATAACCTATTTAGCCCGTGATTTTTTAATCGAGCTAGAAAAACGTTTTCAATTACCGGTTTTCCCTGTTGATGAAAGATTAACGACAGTTGAGGCACGCTCTCGACTTTTTGCTGTTGGTGGATATAAAGCGTTAAAGAAGAAATCTATTGATAGTATTGCAGCTCAATTAATTGTAGAAATGTGGCTAGAGAACCAATGAGTAAGATACTTTTCAAATCAACCTCTACTGTAGCTTCCATGACGTTGGTTTCACGAATTTTAGGATTTGTTCGTGATATGGTGGCCGCTAGAATTTTTGGTGCAACAGCCGCTGTAGATGCTTTTTATATCGCTTTTAAAATTCCCAATTTTATGCGTGGATTATTTGCCGAAGGCTCTTTTTCTACGGCCTTTATTCCTACCTTATCTGAATTTAAGCAAACGCGTTCACACGATGAAGTACAACAGTTTGTTGCGCATATAGCGGGCACATTAGGTTTAATTTTACTAGGAATTTGTATTCTTGGTGTTTTAGGAAGTAAGGGATTAGTTAGTCTATTTGCTCCGGGCTTAGATTTTTATCGTTTTCAATTAGCTGTAGAGATGTTAAGGATTACCTTTCCTTACTTAATGCTGATTTCCTTAACAGCTTTAGTCGGTGCGACTTTAAATTGTTATGGACAATTTTGGGTGCCTGCTTTTACGCCTGCATTATTAAATATTTCTTTAATCATTACAGCGTTTGGGGCGACAAGATTTTTTAAAGTGCCCGTTGAAGCACAGGCATGGGGTGTGTTGCTAGCTGGATTTCTACAATTAGGCTTTCAATTGCCCTTTTTAAATCGATTAAGATTATTGCGAAAACCAAAATTTAAATGGAGTGATCCCGGTGTACAAAAGGTATTAAGGCTTATGCTGCCAGCCTTATTTGGTTCATCTATAGGTCAAATTAGTTTATTACTGAATACGGTTTTTGCTTCTTTTTTAGTTACGGGGAGTGTTACCTGGCTTTATTACTCGGATAGGCTTGCTTATTTTCCGTTAGGAGTGTTTGGTGTGGCTTTAATGACGGTAATTTTACCCCATCTTTCACGTCAACATGCAGCGAAATCTCCTGAATTGTTTGCCAGTACTTTAAACTGGGGTTTGCGTTGCAATTTATTAATCGGAATCCCTGCTTCTTTAACCATGTTGATTTTATCGGGGCCGCTAATTGTAACACTTTTTCATTATGGAAAGTTTACCGTCCATGATGTCTTTATGACACAACGAAGTGTAATAGCTTATTCCATCGGCTTGCAGGCATTTATGTTGATTAAAGTATTGGCAGCCGCTTTTTATGCTCAGCAAAATATAAAAACGCCCGTTCGTATTGGAATTATTGCCCTAATCGCAAATATGATTTTTAATGGCCTATTAATTTTTCCGCTAAAACATGCCGGTTTAGCCTTGGCAAGTTCGCTATCGGCTTGGTTAAATGCAGGTTTGTTATTGTGGGGACTGCAAACTTGCAAAGTGTTTCAATGGCAATCTGGATGGCTAAAGTTTGGATTACAATTAATATTTGCTAATAGCATATTGTCTTTATTTTTATATTGGTCGGCATCCGCTACCTTAGTTTGGATAAGTTGGAGTTGGCAGCAACGCTTTGCACATATTTTTATGCTGGGTATTTCTGCAATTATTATTTATCTTGTCATGTTATGGATAAGTGGTTTGCGTTACCACGATTTAAAAGCTCAATCATGACAGAATTTATTTGCAATACTCATAATATAAAAACGAGGCATAAAGGTTGTGTTGTGACTATTGGTAATTTTGATGGTTTACATCAAGGACATCAGAGTGTTATTCAATCTTTAATCAAACTTGGACAACAATTTCAGCTGCCTACCTGCGTGATTCTCTTTGAGCCTCATCCACAAGAATTTTTCTATGGGGATAAAGCCCCAGCACGCTTAATGCGACTTGGAGAAAAAGTTAAATATCTGCAACAATTAAATATCGATCGAGTACTTTGCTTAGGTTTTAATAAACGATTAGCGGAGTGTACAGCTAAAAGTTTTGTTAAAAAAATTTTGGTTGATAAATTAGGTGTGAAAGGTTTAATTATAGGCGATGATTTTCGTTTTGGTAAAGGACGTCAAGGAGATTTTGGTTTTTTGCAAAAATTAGGCAAGGAATATGGGTTCAAGGTTTTTTCTACACCCACTGTATCATTGAAAAATGAGCGTATAGGTAGCTCTCGGGTAAGGGAAGCAGTAAAGCAAGCCGATTTTAAATTGGCAACATTACTATTAGGACGTCCTTTTAAACTAAGTGGCCGCGTTATCTATGGTGATCAGCGTGGTCGATTACTGGGATTTCCAACAGCAAATATTCGACTACATCGCCAGGTATTACCTTTACATGGTGTTTTTGTTGTAAATGTCTATGGTTTAGCAGCGACAGCATTACCGGGCGTTGCAAATTGTGGAAAACGTCCAACTATAAAGGGTCTGAAAAAATTGTTAGAAATTCATTTATTGGATTTTGACCACAATATTTATGGTCAATTTATCGAAATAGAGTTTTTGAAAAAAATTCGTGATGAAAAAAAATTCGATAATTTAGAAGCACTCAAGCAACAAATTACTAAAGATGTAGCTATTGCGAAAAATTACTTTAAGAAAAATTGAATTTTTTCTTAATTTAATAAAGCCTTAATTTTAACTCATTATTATCTTCAATGGGAAAACCTTATCTATTGAAATAAAGTGAGTTTGTCAAATATGCCTTCTGTAGAAAAAACACTCATAAATGGCGTTATTGTTTTTGGCGATAGCTTGTCTGATGAAGGAAGAAAATATAGTGAGAATGTCTGTTGTTGTATACCTTTTAAATGGTTTCTATATCACTCGGATTACAATAATTTCACAAATGGTCATACTTGGGCTTTTATATTTGCAAATATTTTAAATGAAATTTTAGAAAAAAAGTCTACTTGGCTAGGTAGAGAAAAGGATAATTATTTTAAAAATGTAGCAGAAGGCGGAGCGACTACTTTTAATTACAGGAATATTACAAGTTTTTTTAGATATTTTAAAGGTTTTATCTTGAGTTTTTTTCTAGGAAATATTCAGAAACAAGCTAAAAACATAAAAAAAGATAAAAACATACTTAATCCTAATAAACTAGGAATTATTTTTGCAGGTGCTAATGATCTGGTAACGCTTGGATATGATGACTCAAAAGGAGTTGAACGGGCCATTCAGGGTATGGTTAAAACAATAGAAATCTTGACGGATCAAATTAAAAAAGCCGATTTTAATTTTTTAAAAAATCTAGTACTTATTGGATTGCCGGATATTAGTGAGACTCCTCGTTTTGCTCATAAATCTGAAAAAGAAAAATTAAAAATGAAACGTGCTTGCCAAGAATATAATAGTAAACTACAACAACTAGCTAGTGCCTATCAATACATTAATTTTAATTTATGTACAATTTTTAGTTATAAAAATAAAGAATGTTTAGATTTGGAAATAGTAAAAAACATAAAAAGAGGTGTTGTCATAATTGGTAAAGGTACTGAAAGAACCACAATTTTTATAAATAATGGGAAATTTTTAACTAAAAAAGTAAACATTAAGCTTTCCAATGAGCAATTAGCTATTTTTTCCCAGAATGGTGAAATTGTAAGAGAGGAAACAAATGAGAACATATTAGATGAATTTGTTAATAAGGTAGTTAAAAAAGCCAAGTTAAACATCAATATAAAAATGTTAGATATAGGAAAAATTTTCAATAAAATTTGTCAAAATCCAGAAGCGTATGAGTTTACTTCTGGTTGCGCTGTTTATTATTTACCGAAAAAAACTCAAGAAACAGACGAGTCGTTAATTTCTCATTATATTACTGAAGGAAATGCCGTCGTTCTAAAGGAGGCAGACCATGGGTTTTTAAGTTATCTAGTTAAAGATGGAAAGTTAATAGAAGAACAAGACCAAATAGTTAAAGTGAAAATAGAATTATCAATACTTAATCAATTTCGTTTAAGAGAAAAGATTAAGCAGCATTCCTCTAAAAATGAAGTAATAAAGCTTGTTGGTATGGAAGATATACATGATCTGTGTATTATTAATATTATTCAATCAGCTATTGAATGTTATAAAAAGAAGTTTCATAAAGAAATTGTGCTTACCGCAGTTGATGATTCAGTATTGGAAGCTATTAAAAAGGAATATTTGAACCAAGACACTATTTTTTGGGATGATTCTCATCCAGCGAGAAGGGCTCATGATTTCTTGGCATCAGAAATTGCTGAATTTATTGAAAATAATTATTCTATCAATAATCTATCAAACTTGAGGGATGACTCATGTGTTGGGATTAAACCTAAATTACCGCAAAGTCTTTATGCGGAAGCACCTGGTTCCTTACCTTCGGTCCCTTCTTTACTATATCCAAAATAATACTATTTCAGATCCTAAACTTTTTTTGAGCAGCTTAAAGCTTGTTTCAGCATAAAATATTTTGACGAAATGGGTTCAGCTGATTAGACTACGCGGATTATGTCAAGAAAAGAATTTCATCTCATTCTCGAGACGTGTGAGCAGATTGCTCCAGATGTCAAACATTTCACCTTTCGCTATGAGGAGGGAGGGAGCTTTGAGTTCATTCCCGGCCAATTTATTACTTTGCATATACCTACGGCTGAAAAAATATTACGCCGAAGTTACAGTATCGCCAATAAGACTCATCTTGCAAATAATAAAATTGAATTTGCCGCTTCTTATGTGCCCGCAGGTATTGCGAGTGAACTGTTATTTACCTTAAAACCTGGAGATAGAGTGACAGCTACTGGTCCTTTTGGACGGCTTATTTTACGAGAGGAGATGCCAGAACGTTATATTTTGGTAGCAACGGGCACTGGTGTTACACCTTACCGTACGATGCTAGCTGAATTAGAACAACGATTTAAATTAAGACCCTGTTTTAAGGTTATTTTGATATTCGGTGTGCGCAAGCCTGAAGATTTGCTGTATCGAGATGAATTTCTTGAATTTGCAGAAAAAAACCCATGGTTTGAATTTCATGCTTATTATAGTCGAGTTAAACCACAAGCGGCCTTACATTTTGAACATACCGGTTATGTATTGAATGCTCTTAGTGAAATTAATCCAAACCCCAAACAAGATATTGTATATTTGTGTGGGAATCCCAATATGATAGACGAGGTTTTTACGCTTTTAGTTAAAAGCTATAACTTTCCTACTGAAATTATCCGACGCGAAAAATATATTTCATCTAATTAAATCACGCAATGAATTTTTGACAAGATGTCCAATAATGAGTGTATTAACATACATGAGGATTGTAATTAAGTGGTATCCATTCAAAAATTTAAATCTAAAAAGTATGTTTATTCTGCTTCAATTTGTTCAAGAACCGAGATCATTTCCATTGCTGCATCGGCCGCATCACGACCTTTGTGACAATGTTTTTCGTCTAAGCGTGCAAATGCTTGTTCTTCATTATCGGTGGTTAATACGCCAAAAATAACAGGTATAGCTTCTTGTAAAGCGACTTTTTGACAAGCATAACTTACCTGTTGACATACGTAATCGTAATGACTAGTTTCTCCACGTATAACTGCACCTAAACAGATAATGGCTAAACAGTTTTCGTCAGAGATGGCTATTTGCTGAGCAGCGAGGCCAATTTCTACCGCTCCAGGAACTCGGATAATAGTGATGCATTGTTCTGGGAAATTTAATTCTTGTAATCGTTGTAAAGCACCCTTTAATAATTCTTCGGTAATATGTTGATTGAAGCGACTAACAATAATAGCAATATTAAATTCATCAATGGGTTGGTTAAAATGTAGAGGTTTAGCAGAGATTTCTTTTATTTTTCGCATAATTTATTCCTTTTTATAAATTGAGTAGATGTCCGAGCTTGGTTTGTTTAGTTTTTAAATAGGCATGGTTAGTTGAGTTAGGTATTGCAATTAACGGAACGCGTTCAATGACTTCGATTCCATATTGCGCTAAGTCGGCAATTTTCTGTGGATTATTGGTAAGTAATTTTATTTGCAATATTTTAAGGCTTTGTAGCATTTGTGCGCCTATCCAATAATTACGATCATCGCTGCCAAAACCTAATTTTTGATTTGCTTCGACGGTATCAAGACCTTGGTCTTGTAAGGCATAAGCCTTAAGTTTATTCAATAAACCGATACCTCGACCTTCTTGACGTAAATAAAGCAGTACCCCCCCCTGTTGACTGATTTGTATTAGAGATTCTTGTAACTGCCAACCACAGTCACAGCGAGTAGAACCAAATAGATCACCCGTAAAACACTCTGAATGAATACGTACTAAAGTAGGCTCAGAAGATTTTTCTGATTTTTCTTTAACAATTGCTAAATGGTGATGTTTATCCATACAGCTTTCGAATAGTTTGATGGTTAAATCACCATATTCCTCAGTAGGTAAATGAATTGAAGCAACTTCTTGGACTAAAGATTCAGTTTGTAAGCGATATTGGATCAAATCTCGTATCGATAATAAAGTGATTTGATGCTGTTTGGCGAATTTTTCTAAATCAGGAAATCGGGCCATGCTTCCATCTGGGTTCATGATTTCACAAATAACGGCTGCGGATTTTAATCCTGCTAAGCGAGTTAAATCAGTACTTCCTTCGGTTTGTCCCATACGTTCTAAAACACCCCCTTTTCGGGCCCGTAGCGGAAAAATATGCCCCGGCATGACAATATCTTGAGGCTTACTCCGTGGGTTAACAGCAACTTGAATGGTATGCGCTCGATCAGCCGCAGAAATACCGGTTGTAACGCCATGAGCTGCCTCTATTGAAGCAGTAAAGGCTGTGCTAAAAGGATTGGTGGATTGTTTTACCATCATGGGGATTTCTAGTCGCTGAATATCCTCTTCAACTAGAGCTAAGCAGATTAATCCCCGTGCATATTGCGCCATAAAATTAATAGCTTCAGGCGTAACCATTTCTGCAGCAATTACCAAGTCCCCCTCATTTTCGCGATTTTCATGATCGAAGAGGATGATCATTTTACCTTGTCGTAAATCTTCTAAAGCACAAGCGATGCTGGGTAAGTTTGAAGTTTTCATTATCTATATTTGTTTTGTTATATTGCATTTAGACAGTATTATACGCCTAATACCCGCTCCATTTAAACTCAAAAAAGCTATCCTTACCTAAAATAGTAGATTTTACCCATATTGCTCCTTTTAAAGGGTCTGGGACATTAAAAGCGAGCTGCGTCTTCTCTCCCAACCATTTAGGGGCAATATAAATAAAAGCGCGTTGTAATAAGCTATTTTGGACGAAAGATTGGAAACTTTTGCCTCCAGCTTCTATCCAAAGATCTATTATTCCATCTTGGCCAATTTGCTTAATTATTTCTAGTAAGTCAAGACCATTATTATTACTTTTTATTGGAATGAAACGTATAGCATATTTTTGAAACCGATCTTGTTCTTTTTTGGTTATCTGAGGGAGATGAAAAATTGTTATTTTTTGTGCAGAATTAAAAATTTTTGCTGAAACAGGCATGCTGAGGTGAGTGTCAATAATATATAAAGGTTTTTTGTAGATAACATTGTCGATACGGCAATTTAATAAGGGATCATCTACTGTAATAGTCTTTGCCGTAGTTAAAATAGCATCGGTATATTTACGTTGTTGATGAGTAAATTTTTGTGCGGTTTTTCCAGTTAATTGAATTCTTTTACCATTTCTTCCGGCAATCTTTCCATCTAAACTCACAGCTAATTTAGCTGTGGTAAAGGGTTTTTTATGTTTCCACCAAAAGGCATAACTGGCATAAAAATTATCAATGAGAGTTAGAGGATAATGAACGCATTCAATTCCAGCATCTTGTAATATTTTATCAGTATGACTATTTACAGCGGGATTAGGATCACGAAAGCCATAAATGACTTTTATGATACCGCTTTTTATAATTAGACCAGTGCAAGGAGGAGTTTTTTTATTCGTATGACAACAAGGCTGTAAAGTGACATATAATACAGCCCCTGAGGTGTCAGAAGGGCTGACTTTATTAATTGCATCTACTTCTGCATGAGGAGATCCACTAGCTTGATGGTAACCTCTAGCAATAATCCGATCATTTTTAACTAATATAGCCCCGACACAAGGGTTGGGGGCGCAAAATCCTTTACGGATTTCTGCTAATCTTAGTGCTGTTTCAAGATAGTTAGTCGCAGAGATATTCATGCATCTAATGCTCGAGCGAGTTTTTCATGCATACTACCAAAACCTCTGTTACTCATAATAACAATATGATCAGATTTTTTAGCTTCTTTAACTACTTTTTGGATAATATCGGTTATGGAGTCACAAATAAAAATAGGAATAGATGAAGTTTGAAAAGCTTGCTCAAAATCCCAATCTGCTTGTGGCCGCAGTAACCAAACACTATTTGCATTCTGTAAAGAGGGTGCTAAGGTATCTCGATGTGTTCCGGAACGCATCGTATGTGTCCCTGCTTCTAAAATAACTAAAATCCTTTTTTTATTTCCGATTTTTTTGCGTAAGCCAGCAAGGGTTGAGGCAATTGCGGTTGGGTGATGCGCAAAATCATCATATAACGTTATTCCATTAACTTTTTTATAAATTTCTAATCGTCGTTTGACTCCTTGAAATTGATTCAACGCGGCAATGGCGATATTAGGGTTAACGCCAATATGATGCGCAGCGGCAATAGCCATGATGGCATTTGCTGCATTGTGATCGCCGATTAATGACCAATGTACTTCTCCTTGTTTTTGGTTTTTAAAATAGATAGAAAATTGACTGGCGTCATCCTTTAATAAGGTAGTTCGCCAAATTACATCATTATTTTTCAAGTTTCCTGTGTATTCGATAGGTGTCCAACATCCACGAGAAATGACATTTTGTATATTTTTATCTTTTTTGGGACAGATAATTAATCCTTGGCTAGGTACTGTCCGCAATAAATAAGAAAATTGAGTTTGAATGGCATCTAAATTCATAAAAATATCTGCATGATCAAATTCAAGGTTATTTAAAATTAAAGTTTTTGGATGATAATGAATAAATTTCGAGCGTTTATCAAAAAATGCAGTGTCATACTCATCGGCTTCAATGACAAAAAAATCTTTGCCTAAACGAGCAGAGCTTTTAAAATTATTTGAGATTCCTCCAATTAAAAACCCAGGATTTAAACCAGCAAATTCTAATATCCAGCTTAATATACTTGAGACGGTGGTTTTGCCATGTGTTCCAGATACTGCTAAAACATGATATTTGTGTAAAACATTTTCTGCTAGCCATTGTGGGCCCGAAATATAAGGGATATTTTGATTTAAAACATATTCGACACATGGATTTCCCCGCGTCATGGTATTTCCCATGATGACTAAATCGGGATGCGGTAATAGATTTTTTTCATCATAACCTTCAAAAACTGAAATTTTATGCTCAGCTAAATGAGTGCTCATCGGAGGATAGATGTTTATGTCGGAGCCTGTGACCGCAAAATTTTTCTGCTTGGCTATTAAAGCAATACCAGCCATGAATGTGCCGCAGATGCCTAAAATATGAAGTCGCATGTTAGTCTAGAAAAAGTGTGAATGTTTCAAGTATTATACTCTACATACATGATTTTTTGTCTAAGTTGCCGTCCAAGTCACTATTTTTTTGATGGCACTAGCTAAGATTTCAATTGCTATGAGTAAATTTGACTTTAAGTTACCTGGAGAATAAGCAAAATGTCAAAAAAAAATGTGTTTTATGCTCAATCTGGCGGTGTAACATCAGTTATTAATGCCACAGCCTGTGGTGTGATTGAAACGGCTAGGCAATATAAAAATAAGATTGGTAGGGTTTATGCAGGCTGCAATGGAATTATAGGAGCTTTAAACGAGGATCTAATTGATACCAATAAAGAAAATACTAAAGCAATTGCTGGATTAAGGTTTATGCCAGGAGGAGCATTTGGTTCCTGTCGATATAAATTAAAAAGCCTAGATGACAATCGTGCGCAATATGAACGGATTTTAGAGGTTTTTAAGGCACACAATATTGGTTATTTTTTTTATAATGGAGGAGGCGATTCGCAGGATACGGCGCATAAAATTTATTTGCTTAGTCAAAAACAAAATTTCCCCTTAATTTGCATAGGCATACCTAAAACCATAGATAATGATCTTCCTATCACCGATAATTGCCCTGGTTTTGGTTCAGTTGCAAAATATGTTGCTATTTCTACATTAGAAGCGGGCTTAGATGTTGCTTCAATGTGTGAGACGTCGACTAAAGTGTTCATTATGGAAGTGATGGGTCGGCATACTGGTTGGATAGCGGCTGCAAGTGGCTTAGCTATGCAAAAAAAAGGGGATGTGCCACATATTATTTTATTTCCAGAAATAATTTTTAACGAATCTTTATTTTTACAGGAAGTAGATAAAACCGTAAAGAAATGGGGTTATTGTGTTATCGTTTTGGCAGAAGGAATAAGAGATTCAGCACAAAAATTTTTAGCTGAAGCGGGGACTACCGATGCTTTTGGTCATAAACAATTAGGTGGTGCCGCTCCAGTTATTGCGCAATTAATTAAAGCAAAACTTGGTTATAAATATCATTGGGCATTACCTGATTATTTGCAACGTTCTGCACGGCATATTTCAGCTGAAGTGGATGTTAAACAAGCCTATGCTTTAGGTAAAGCAGCAGTTGAATTTGCTATCAAAGGGAAAAATGCACTAATGCCTAGCATCGTTAGAGCGCCAGGTAAGCGCTATCGTTGGTCCATAGGCGAGACGCCATTAGCTACTGTGGCTAATAAAGAAAAAAAATTACCACGATCCTATATGACTAAAGACGGTTTTCACATTACACAGCGATGTCGTGATTATCTATTGCCATTAATTCAGGGAGAGGATTATCCTCCCTACAAAAAAGGTTTACCAAATTATATACAGTTGAAAAAGATAAAAGTTAAGAAAAAGCTAGGGAATTTTGTTGTTTGATTAAAATAATTATTTTGCCACTTATCTAAAAAGGTAATATGTATTACCATAGATATTACTTTTTTTGACATTTATAGGACTTTAAACAAAGTATAAGTTTACTCTATGGGTCATAACAATAAAACTTTAATAAAGCTATGGCATGAATATAAAAGATATTAGACGGAAAAATTTACGGAAATTAGCTCGCTCAGTAGGTGGTATCACCGATCTATCTGAGCATTTGGATCGTTCACAAAGCCAGATTAGTCATTTAATTGGCAATAGTCCGATTAAAAATATTGGCGATAGATTGGCTAGCCATATTGAAAAAGTCTTTAATAAACCTCATGGATGGCTAGATCATGAACATGCTGCTGAAGAGACTGAAGGGTCTTATCAGTATGAAAATAGTCAGCCATACTATCAAGTGCCGTTATTGACACCCCAGGAGGCCAAAGAGCGATTTCTGCATTTTATTAAGATTTCGCCAAAAACCTATTCTAAGTATCTAAGCACCAATATTCCACTTAGCTCTGATGCTTTTGCATTACGTGTAGAAAATGATTGTATGGAAACCGCACAGGGGCCAAGTTTTCCTAAAAATTGTATAATTGTACTAGATACAGACTGTGTAGCTCATAATGCCGCGTTTATCCTAGCAAAAATAAAGCAAGACTCTGGTAGTACCTTGCTTTTTAGACAACTCGTCATTGATGGTAATCGTCGTTATTTGAAAGCGCTAAATTTACATTATCCTTTAACAGAAATGCAGCCTGATGATACGACATGTGGAGTGGTGCGTTTTATGTTAATGGAGTTTTGATGAATTTAGATAAAATTTTTATTAGGGTTTAAAAGATAATGATTTATTAAATTTAAGTTTTTTACTAAAAATTAATTATTTAATCCTGACATCCTTTTAGTATATTGTTTAATAATAATCGGCTTTTCATTTCCTTTTAGAGCAATTGCCGTCGCAAAATTAGGATAAAGAAATAAATTAGAAATAGTATACAAAGAATTTATTTCTGTTTGTTGGAATATTGAGGTGTTTAATTCAGTTTCTAGGGAAAGTTTATAGCGGGAATAGGGATGAGTCTGTAGGGTATCCCCCTTTGCTTTTATTAAAGCTTCATTTCTGACCCAGGCTCTAAAAAAGGCTTGTAATTTATTTGACCCTTGTAATAATTGGAGCTGATCATACTCATAAGCAGGGAAGAAACGATAGGCGATTTTGTCGAGATGTGATATTGGATTTATATATTCAATATCAATACCGACTGGCGTACCCATAGTAAAAACACAAACCAAGATATTTTTTGAATGAGAAAGATTAAATTCAATCCGTACCTTTGATTCTTTATCAAAGATGGGTTTACCAGAAATAGAATAGCTTAGTTTCAGCTTTTCTGGATATTGTTTTGAATAATAGGCTAATAAATCGCGTAATATGCCTCTTGAAATAACAAAATTTTGTCGAGAAGGAAAAGCTAATTTTTGAGCGCGTATTTTTTCATTAGGGGTAAGCCAACTTTGATAGAATAGATATTTTATACTATGATCATCAAGTTTAGTATGCCAAAGATGGATAATAGATTGGTTTAACATACCAATAGGTTATTTAGGTTATTAATTTAGATTTTTAAGAAACCTTGCTGGCCTCATTATTTTCTAAACATCAGTAAGTTTAAAAAATATCGTAATGCAACATAAATTTGCAATTAATTTATTCCTAAACATTACCCTGTAAAAAAATAAGCAAGCTCCTAAAAATAGAAATTATTATTGTTTTTAATATTCCTATTCTTAACCCCTAGAGCTTAAACCAGCAAGGTATTCATTAACTCAGTAGTATCCATATAAACATTAAAAATTTAATGTGTCAATACATTTTATTGGTAATTTACGTTATACTGAGAAGAGACAGGATGTAGGGATATAATAAATGAAAAAAATTTACATTAATAATTTTTTTAAACATTTAATTCTCGACTGCGGATTAAAAAAGGAATTTATTAATGAAATCATGGAGTTTGCAAGGCAACAACAAATATCATTTATAAGTTATTTGATTCAAACTAAAGCAGTTGATTCTTTCTATTTAGCTCATCTTTTAGCAGCAGAATTTTTTCTGACATACATTGACTTAGATTCAATTAATATATCCCAAATCCCAGTAAATATAATTGATCAAAAATTACAACAAAAATATCAAATATTACCTTTAGCACGAGAAAATAAAAAATTGCTTTTAGCTATAGTTGATCCTACACAACAATCTATTTTCGATGAAATTAGGTTTGCAACAGGTTTAATATTAGACTATAAGATTGCTGACGAACAAAAATTTCAAAAATTATTAAAAAAAATAAAAGAGGCTCCATTAATAAAAGAAAATATTATTAATTTAGTGGATTCACATGATTCAAAAGTAACTCAATCAAAAGCTAATAATCTAGCTAAATCGTTTAATAATTCTGACACTAAAGATTTAAGCATTATAAATTATGTCGATAAACTCTTAACTGATGCTATTAGGCGCAATGCCTCAGATGTACACATAGAACCTTATCCAGATCAATTGCAAATACGTTTCAGAATTGATGGATTATTATATTCAATAATGGATTTACCCAAACATTTAATTTCAAGAATAGTAACGCGCATAAAAATTATGTCGCAACTTGATATTGCTGAACGAAGAATTCCACAAGATGGTCGTTTTCAATTAAAAGATATTAATGATCGAAATGTTGATTTTCGAGTAAGTACTTGCCCAACTGTTCATGGTGAAAAATTAGTCATTCGAATTTTGGATAGTAACAAAATGTTGTTAGAAATAGATAAATTGGGAATGAACGCAATCCAAAAAAAAGAATTTATCCAAGCTTTAACAAGTCCTTACGGTATGATTTTAGTCACAGGACCTACCGGGAGTGGGAAAACGGTAACCCTGTATACAGGGTTAAATTTTTTAAAAAAATCTACCGTGAATATATCGACAGTTGAAAATCCTATCGAAATAATTTTGAGAGGGATAAACCAAGTTAACGTAAATCCCGCCATAGGTTTAAATTTTTCTTGCGTTCTAAGAGCTTTATTGCGCCAGGATCCCGATATTATTATGGTAGGAGAAATGCGAGATCAGGAAACAGCTGAAATAGGTATAAAGGCAGCTCAAACTGGA
>CASFML010000153.1 GCA_949295795.1 uncultured Gammaproteobacteria bacterium
TCTTTAATAACCGGTAACTCAAGCACCCAAGCCTTGGCCGGTGTTAAAGGATAGCTCAGTAAATTTTTCATACTCGGCTTATCTGAAGTCATTGGTAATAAGGCAGCACTCGGTGGAATGGGTGGACTGGGAATCGTAAACGAGAATAGATTATTGGCCGTATAATCCTTCATCCATAAAGGCACAACAATAACCAGTAAAGCAACAATGACTAAAATGGTTATAAAACTAGCACGTTTAAAGGGAAAATCCACAAGCAAACTCAATAAATTTATTGCTGGAATTATACCTACTTATCGGGAGATTTGCGAAATGAAAAATTTATTTTTCTTGGTATGCGCCATCTAAAAATTTGGCTGATAGGGTCAATCAGAGACCGTTAGCGGTTCAGCAAACTGCTTCTCTTGTGAAGAAATCGTGATAATACTCACTGATTTATTTTTGGAAAAAACAATAAGCTTGCTATGGAATTGCGCTAGATCCGTACGATGGCCGATACTAATCAAACAAGACTGCGGTAAAAGTAAACCTAAGGTTTGGTAGGCATGCATTTGCGCTGCATCATCTAAGGCAGACGTCGCTTCATCAAGAAATAAGATGTCTGGCTTATTCAAAACCGCTCTAATCAATGCCATTAACTGTTGCTCACCCGGTGAACAGATCTGCTGCCAAGGTTTAATCTCATTGAGTTCAGATTGAAATCTTGTTAAACCAAAAGCATTAAGTAATTGCTTTAATTCTTCATCGGATAATGCATGTTGAGTGGGATATAACAGGTTCTCTTTTAATGTTCCCAATGAGAAAAATGTCTTTTGTGAGAGAAAAAAGGAATGCTTATCCTTTGGAAAATCAATTGATCCTTCAGCAAAAGGCCACACACCCGCTAAGGTACGAAGTAAAGAACTTTTACCCATACCTGAACCGCCTTTTATTAAGTAATTTTCTGTTAAACGCAAAGACAGATTCAAAGGACCCACTAATAATTTTCCATCCGGTAAAAATAATTTAACTTCACTGATTATAATTTTATCCTGAACCTTATCTTTTTGTACCCGCAATTTACTGGGTAATGAGGCTGAGGCTTGTTCAATGGCCGTATTCATTTCAGTTAAACGCACAATAATCGAATTCCAATCCGTTAATGAAACATAAACCTGCATCAACGTCGTAAATGAACCCACGACACTACTAAATCCCATACTAATTTGGGTTAATCCACCAAATTGAATTTTTTTATTTAAAAACAAGGGGATAGCAATCAATGTTGAGATTAGAGCAGAGGCAAGAGAAAAACCAGTGGAGATAAATCCTAAACGTTTTCTTAATTGAATAATATCGATAAAATTATGATAAATCTTGCTAAACAAACCATTAAATTGATTTGCTTGGGCTGACTCTCCCTGTTGTAAAGCAATCTCATCACTGGATTCACGAAATTTTATTAATGCAAATCGGAAATTAGCGTTATAACGTTGCTGAAGGTAGTTGTAACTGATGAGTTTTTTACCCATTCGATGGGTTATCCACATTCCTAAGCCACCAAACAAACAGGCCCCCAAAAATAAATACCCGGGTATTGAAATAACAAAATGCCCAAGCGGAATCGTCAAACTACCCATCTGCCAAAGTATTATTCCAAATGAAACAAAAAGCGTTAACGATTGCATAATTTGAAAGAATAATGCTAAGGTTTGTTCAGTGAATTGTTCGATATCTTCACTGATACGTTGATCAGGATTATCAAGTTTCTTCGCTAAAAACTGAAAGCGATAATAATTCTTATTGACTAACCAATTACTCAAGATATTTTTGGTCAACCATTGTCGCCAACGTAAGGCGAGTAAACCATTGACATAAAAGCTAAAACCAAAGGCTAAAAACATCACGGTAATGACAGCCGTCATCAAGAGTAAATTTTGCCCTATCAGCGGTTTATTAAAATGTTGCAAGGCATTAAAAAGATTTTTAGTGTAATAACTTAACCCGACATTCCCCCCCACTGCCACTAACGTAAAAATTATATTTAAAAAAAGTAAGGTATAGGCGAGTTTTTTTTCTTCTGACTGCCAATAAGGCTTAAGTAAACGCCAAAAACTTATCCAGAATTGTTTATTAAAGGTTAAATGTTGATCGATTTTCTTCATATTATTTTTAACAACACGACATCTTTCTTCTGATTTGAACAGAGGTTAAAGCATGAGTCATTAGGTCAGCCGCTTACGTGAAAGGAGTCCATAAGGCTAGCTTTCAATGGATAAAAAAGCAACAAAACAATCTTAAAAGATAATTATTTATCTTAATAAACGATGGAATTCACATGAACTGACGTCAGTACTTTTATCTCTAATTTTTCGTTCGTTCTTTTTTTGCTTAGCGAGTATTGATTAGTTAAACGTTAAGTTTGGATCCTAGAATAAATAATACCGCAAGTCTTTTAACAACCTTCCCAAAAAATGGGTTGTTTTTTAAATTGATCAACATTCTCCGTAACGAGTGACCAACTTGACTGAATTTGTTTAATTCTTATTTTTATAACAACACCGATATTTTCTTCAAGTCCATCCAGAAGGTTATTAATAATTTTTAAAATCCCTTCAACCGTATCTATAGATTTGACTAAATATTTACAGAGTTGTAAGGCGTTTTCTGTAGTGACTTCATTTACGAATTCTCTCATTACCCCATGATCACAAAAAAATTTTTTATAAGCTTCCCATTCGTTGGTTTTCATTGCTTCACGAACCCTTAATTTAAATGCTTCTACATCAATAAAATGATTATATTGTTCCAATTGTAATTTTAATTGCTGATGTATTTTATCGATTTCTTCTTTATCTATATTGGCATTTCTTATAACTCTATTAATTCTTTCATTTAATGATTCTAGCGTCACTCGAATGGCTTCTTTTTGTGCAGGAAGATCATCCGCTATTTTTAATAAATAGGGTAACTCCATGTTGAAAATTACCGTCAAATAATCAATTTGATTAAAAAAATTATTAAGAATTTCAGTTACTTGAGCGTTAGTATTATAACTAATCGGTTTTTTTTCATTTGTCTGGTTTAAACAATTGTTTATTTGTTTGAATGCATCCATTATTAATCTCCTTAAAATCAAACAAGTATTTACTTCTATTATTTTTTTTTCAATAAAATAAATATATTTTGTATTTTACGTATAAAAAAAATATTTTTATTACTTTTAAAAATGCTTTATGTAGTGAATTTATTGATAATCATTTTTTTTTAATTTCTAATAAGCATTCTTTAACCACAAAGGACTTTTATGAAAAAATTAACCGATCATGAAAAAAATATGATGACTGCACAACTTGAGACATTATCTTCTGAAAATTTAAGGATTCTCGCCAGCAATGATCTTGTCTATGATCCTGAAAAGGTTGAAAATAATTCTAAAAATTTGCAATCAAATTCAAATCTAATGGAAGCTTTTCAAGATGCGACTGAATTACAGCCGGGGATTAGACTTGACGGGGCAAACGTTCCAGATATACGATCGGCGCAAGAAAAAGCGAGAGATCTAGCAAAAGTTTGGAGAACAAAATACGCCAACCAAATAGCCGATTCATTAACAAAAGACCAGGTTTTCAATGATACTATTTTAGCTTTACCACCCAAAGATATCGATATTATTATCTCTGAGGCACAAAATAGCGATGCAGGTAAAGAAACGCTTCAATCCGTTTTAAATATGTATACCCAAGATGCAAAAAAATATGGCGAAGATGCAAAAAATGTTTCATCTTCAATCAATAGCTACAATACTGATTTTATTGCTGTTGTACGTCTTTTTAGTGAACTCTATGATCAAATCGATCAAATTTATAATTCTTCTGAAGGTCAAAGGGCTCTTTTAGAAAAACGCTTAGAAGATTATAAAAAAATTGTTCATAATTATAATATTGGTATAGGGTTTGCTTCTGCTGCGATAGTGGCTAGTGTTCTTATTTCTGTAATTAGTGCCGTGCTTTCTACCGTTTCATTCGGAGCATCCGTAAAAATCGCAGGCGCCGCACTCGCTGTCGTCGCGGGTTCAGCCGGATCATTACCTGAATTAATAAAAAAACGAGATGAAGCTCAAGCTGAAGTTAATAAATTAAATCAAGAACTTGCAGAGATTACACGTCAATGTGCAATAGCGCTTACGCTTAAAGATAATTTAAAAGAAGCTAAAGAATTAGGTGAAACTATTACCCCACAATTAAGTAAAATAAGTGAAAATTTCAACTTTATTGGAACTCAATACATTGAAATGAGTAATAAAGTATCATCAGGTATAACAACTAATGTGGCGGCAATCATTAAAATTAGATTAAACACCGCCTACGAAAGTGCCACCAAAATAAAACCTGTACTTGATCAAGTGGTAAAAAATAGATTGTTAGATGTTCAAATCAGTGGAGACTTAGGTTCCTATTTAGGTCTTCCGAGCATTTGGACCAATCAAATTTTACCTCGAAGTTTAGTTTTTGATTACTTAGACGTCCGTAGAAAAAAAGTAGCTTAAAATATTTTGAGTCAAAGTTAGATCTTTAATAGCAAACATAGATGACTATGTTTGCTAATTTTTAATTATTATTTAGTTTAAATGGCCAACCCGAAGCCATAAAATAAGACTAAAACCAATGCAATCAGCACCGTGCCCAGCGTCAATTGTCGCCATTCTCCGGCACAGATCCGTCCAATGACCAGGGAACTAAATCCCAACATGATACCGGTTACAATATTACAGGTTAATACAATAAAAGCGGCACATAACAGTCCGGATAAGGCGTCAACAAAATCGGCAAAATTTAATTTTGGTACATTACTTAGCATCAGCAAGCCGACGTACATTAAAGCAGGAGCCGTTGCATAAGCCGGCACTAAATAAGCCAGTGGTGAAATAAATAAGGTGAGCAGAAATAACACACCAACGATGGTTGCGGTTAAACCGGTTTTCCCTCCTACTGCAGTCCCTGCGGCGGATTCTATATAAACCGCCGCGGGTGAAGCACCGATTAAACCTGCAAAAATACTGCTAACAGAGTCTGCCGTTAAGGCTTTTGCTTCATTGATCATGGGTTGTTGACGCTGCAATAATTTAGCCTGACTGGCGACTGCATGAATGGTACCGGTTGCATCAAAGACTGCAGTCATCACTAACGCTAATACACTCGGTAATACACTGAGATGCAAGGCACCGATAATATCCAAATGTAAAAATAATGCGTCGGTGTTTACATTGAA
>CASFML010000154.1 GCA_949295795.1 uncultured Gammaproteobacteria bacterium
ACCATTACTGATGTTATAAGAAACTCTTTACGGGGAGAATTAATAGTCAATTGAATACTCAAGCTTACACCTTTCAACTTATTCCCGAAGATAATCATCGTTTAGCCAATCTTTGTGGCCCACTTGACCAACATTTACGTCAAATTGAACAAAAACTTAACGTTTGTATTTCTAATCGTGGTCATGACTTTCAAATAAATGGCCCTAATAATGCTGTCGAAATTGCTGCTAAGGTATTACACCATCTTTATGCAGAAACCGGCATTAAAGAAACCCCTTTGAGTTCAAGTACTATCCATTTAGTACTTAAGAATGCTCAAACTGATCCCAACATGACATTTAAGCCTTCTAAAACGCCAGGTAGGGTGATACAAACTAAACGTGGAACCATCAAACCTCATAGTCCTAATCAAAGCCTCTATATCGATCGGATTTTAAATAATGATATCAACTTTGGTTTAGGCCCTGCAGGAACAGGAAAAACTTATTTAGCCGTAGCGTGTGCCGTTGCTGCACTTGAAAAAGAGCAAATTAGTCGCGTTGTGCTCGTTAGACCCGCCGTTGAAGCTGGCGAAAAATTAGGATTTTTACCAGGAGATTATTCGCAAAAGCTCGACCCCTATTTTCGTCCGCTTTATGATGCCTTGAATGATATGCTGGGTTTCGAGTTAGTCATGCAACTTGTCGAACAACACATTATTGAAGTCGTTCCTTTAGCTTATATGCGCGGACGTACCTTAAATGATGCTTTCATTATCTTAGATGAAGCCCAAAATACAACCAAAGAACAAATGAAAATGTTCTTAACACGTATCGGTTTTAATTCCAAAGTCGTTGTCAGTGGTGACACGACTCAAACCGATTTACCGCGTGGTATAGAATCCGGTCTCTGTCATTGTTTAAATATTTTAAAAAATATCAAGGGTATCAGCTTTACTGAATTTCAAATGCAGGATATTGTCAGACATACTTTGGTACAAGCCATACTACAAGCCTATGCGCAAAACGAAAACCAAAGAAAAGCGCACTAAGATCACACTACAAACGATTGCTAGTAACACTTTTATTCCTAGCCGTTATTTCTTACAGCGATGGGTAAACAAAGCTTTGTCAAAGCAAGTTACATCTAATCAAGTCAATATACGATTCGTTAGCAAAAAAGAAAGTGCTGAGCTAAATAACCGTTATCGACATAAAAGAGGTCCTACTAATATTTTATCCTTTCCATTTGAGCCCCCTCCGGGAATTTACTCAGCTTTTTTAGGTGATTTAGTCGTCTGTGCGGCATTGGTTAACCAACAAGCGAAACAACAATCAAAAACTCGCTTAGCACATTGGGCACATCTTGTTATCCATGGTTGTTTACACTTAATAGGTTATGATCATATTCATGATAAAGATGCCAACAAAATGGAAACTCTAGAAATTCGATTATTAAAGGAATTAGGTTATGAAAACCCCTATATCTGACGATAAAATGAAGATTAAAAAAAAACGTCAGGCATGGTTTACACGTATGCATCAAGCCTTCAAACAAGGTCCACGCAATAGAAAGCAGCTTCTTGAGTTATTACATTATGCTAAGCAACGCAATTTACTCAACGCTCATGCACTCAAAATGTTAGAAGGCGTCTTGCAAATCTCTGACATACACGTCAGAGATATTATGATACCCCATGCTAAAATTACGGTTATTTCTGAAAAAGCACATTTATCTGAACTGTTACCGCTGGTCATCGAATCTGGACATTCACGCTTCCCTGTCATTAATAATGAACGCGATGTCATCGGCTTATTACTGGCAAAGGATTTACTTAAATACAATCCGTTAGCACAACCTAGCAGCTTTAATATTCGAGATATCCTAAGACCTGTCGTATTTATACCAGAAAGTAAGCGCTTAGACAGTTTACTCGAGGAATTTCAACATAAACATTATCATATGGCAATTGTTGTCGATGAATATGGTGCTGTATCGGGTTTAGTCACCATTGAAGATGTTCTAGAAGAAATTGTCGGTGAAATTGAAGATGAATACGATGCCAACGATGAAATTTTTATACAAGAACAAAACGCCAATCAGTTTATTGTCAAAGCGTTGATGCCGATTGAGGATTTCAATCACTTTTTTAATGCTCATCTGGCAACCCATCAATTTGATACCATCGGAGGTGTTATTGCGAATCGTTTTGGTTACTTACCTAAACGCGGCGCTAGTATTAGCATTCATCCTTTTCATTTTAAAGTGTTACGTGCTGACAATCGACTGATTCGTTTATTACAAGTGACTATCGAAAAACCCAAAAACTGAAACTCGGGATTCATTATGAAATTAACCAATGCTTCATTGTTTCAGCAAAGCTGTTATATCAATGGGAAATGGATCCAAGCAAAAAAAACGATAAACGTTAATAATCCTGCTACAGAAGATATTCTTGGAACCGTACCGGATTTAGAGCCAGAAAACATCCTTAAGGCTATCACTGCTGCAGACAGCGCTTGGCCATTATGGCGATCAAAAACCGCTATAGAACGCGGCGAGTTATTAGACCGCTGGTATCGACTTATTTTGGAAAATATTAATGATTTAGCGTTGATACTCACATCAGAGCAAGGCAAACCCATTAAAGAAGCGATAGAAGAAATTCGTTACGGCGCTTCTTTTATTCAATGGTTTGCTGAAGAAGGCAAACGCGTCTACGGTGATATCATACCCGCCCCCCTAATTGATCAGCATTTATTTGTCAGCAAACAATCTGTAGGTGTGGTAGGGGCCATTACGCCATGGAATTTTCCTAATGCAATGATTACACGAAAATGCGCACCGGCTTTAGCCGCAGGCTGCACTATCGTACTCAAACCTTCTGTGCTAACCCCTTTTTCAGCATTAGCATTGGCCGTACTGGCCGAAGAAGCAGGAATACCCGCCGGTGTTTTTAATATCGTCACAGGTGATTCTGAATTAATCGGTAATCTTTTCACTGATAGCCCTTTAATACGCAAACTATCGTTCACCGGCTCTACAGCGATTGGTAAATTACTAATGCAGAAAGCTGCCAGTACTGTAAAAAAAATATCCTTAGAGTTAGGTGGTAATGCACCTTTTATTGTCTTTGATGATGCCAATATTGATCATGCCATTCTTGGAGCCATTGCCTCAAAATTTCGTAATAGTGGCCAAACCTGTATTTGCACCAATCGTTTTTATATTCATGAAAAAATCTATGAAATCTTTTTGGATAAATTAACTCAAGCCATTCAACAATTAAAAGTAGGTAATGGTCTAGAAGAAGCTGTTCAAATAGGTCCATTAATTAATGCGTCAGCTATCAAGAAGGTCGAAAAACACATTGCGGATGCACTACAACAAGGCGCGGAATTGGTCTGTGGCGGAAAAATTAATACGTTAGGAGGAAGTTTTTTCCAACCAACACTTTTGAAAAATTGCACTGACAAAATGTTAATCGCTAAAGAAGAAACGTTTGGCCCCGTCGCCGCACTCTTTAAATTCTCTGAAGATAAAGAAGCTATCCGCTTAGCTAATGCCACTGAATATGGTCTTGCCGCCTATTTTTATACACAAAATATCAATCGGTTAATCCATGTCGGTCAGCAACTCGATTATGGTATTGTCGGCGCCAACACCGGACGCGTTTCAAATGCAGTCGTGCCCTTCGGTGGCTTTAAACAATCCGGCATAGGCCGTGAAGGTTCAAAATATGGAATTGAAGAATACTTAGAAATTAAATATCTTTGTTTAAAGACTTATTAGCTTAATTCCTGAGACTTATATTTGTATCTGAATTATTATTAGGTTGAAGATACAAGGACTGCTTATCCAATAAACTTTTTACCGATCGCTTGATTTCTTCATCTTTAAAATAAGAAAGAATATCTTCACAATCAATATCATAAGAATTAATTTCATTTAATTTACTTCTTATAAAGCTTGATTGCAAAAATTCATAGGCATCTATTGGCGGAAAAAGTTCAAATAAATTAACAATAGCTTTTGCATCAAATGCATCAAAATTTTTTAAAATTTCTTGTAGTGTTGAGCGTTTAAAGAATTCATATCGTTCATTACAAGGTAATCTTATAATTTTTTCTCTTAGCTCTAGAATTGAAACATTAAAAAATTTCATTATTAATACTAAATTTTAATAAAAATTAATGCTAACAAAATTTTCTTAAGAAAAGATTAAATAAGCTATCATTTACATATTTATTAATATCCAACGTAAAATTTTTGTTCAAATAAACTTAATTTGATTCATTCACGAAAAAAGCTATAATTTTGGATTATTTCAATAGAGTATTAAAAATGGATATCAATTTAAGTGGAAAGAGGATTCTTATTATCACTTCAAATATTGGTGTTGAAAAATCAGAATTATTAATTCCTATGGCTTATCTTAAAAAACTAGATGCTAAAATTACCCATGCCGCTATTCATCAAGGTAATGTACAAACCTTTGTTAACGACGTTGATAAAGACGAAATTGTTAAAGCGAGTGCAGATCTTTCCTCTATTCATTTTTCAGAATATGATGCACTTATTATACCAGGAGGAACCGTTAATTCAGATAAACTCAGAATCGAACCTCAAGCTATTAAACTGGTCAATGAATTTGCAAAAAACCAGAAATTGATTGCTGCGATATGTCATGCTCCATGGATCTTGATCGAGGCTAAGCTTGTTGCCGATCGTGAGATCACTTCTTATTATTCAATCAGGACAGATCTCATGAATGCGGGTGCGAAATGGCTCGATCAAGCCGTTGTCACATCAAATAAAGAAGGGAGTTGCTTAATCACTTCGCGCCAACCCAAAGATCTTAATGATTTCTCAAAGGCAATCGCGCATAAATTAAGCAGCCCATAAAACATTTTTGGATAATTTTAGTTAGAAATAGAAATAGCTTCTATTAACAACCTCACCTCTTCAAATTTCTAGCAAAAATCAAAATAATGATTATTATTGGTGTTAAGCTCTACTTTTGTAACTGCTTTGGTATTATATCGGGAAGATTAGGTAATGGTCTAACTTTATCTTGAAATATTCCCCGTTGAGTCATTTTTATATTAATATTACCGCTAATCGGTCTTAGCAGCTTCTTAACAGAATCTTTTTGATATAGTTCAAAATAGCTTAATAAATCTGTATAGGATTCCTTGGATAACTGATTATTTTGTCGCGCTAAACCTTCTATCTGATCCCTTATCAAAGGAAGATTCAAAAATTTAATCGCATCCTTGGGTGGAAAAATTTCAATAAAATTTTTAAAATCCTCTATATGCATATACTTAACTTTAGTTTGATAACAATTCTTCGTTTCTGATTGTCTAAAAAAATCCAATCTATATTCCGGGTATAGCTTAATAATTGATATTCTTAATTGTTCTAATGAAGAAGGTCTTTCATTAAAAATAATTTTTTTCTTTGATAAACTACCGTATTGTTTAGAATGCACTCCAAACATCGTGTTCTTTAATTTAGTATTAATTACTTTAGTTTCTTTTTGTTTTACAGGAGCAATCATTTCCTTCTTATGTTCTGCAACAAAAATTCCTGCAAAATTCTTTTTAGCGAATGGTAATAAATTACTAAATGCGGGATCATTTAGCAGGCAACTGGTCAGTGCTTTTATTTCTGTTTCAGATAGCATAGATAATTTAATATCAAAATATTTTACTATCAACTTAAGCGCATTAAATCGATCAAGCTTAGGAAACAAAAAAATAACTGCTTGTAATTGAGATGATTTAAATTCGAAAGCTTTTATTTCTTTTTTCGTTAGTTTTTTTAATTCAAGAATACGCAGTTCTGAAAATTTAATTTTTTTTAAATGACTAAGTAAACTTTGTTGTTTGTTTTGCTTAACATGTAAATTTTCTGCTGCATTAGGCTTAACTTTGGTAGTATTGATTGGTGATGTCATAGTTTTATTATTTTTATAAAAGTATTCTCGCAATAGTCTAACAGAAAAATTCTATTGATCGGTTATAAAATAATATTTTAGAAAAAAATCCCATAGTATATTTTCTAATTATTAATTTTATTGATAAATACAAACAAACGTTAACTCGATCTATCTTGCTTCAAGACTTATTGCACACCCGAATGGCCAAAACCACCGACACCGCGATCAGTTTGTATAAATTCTGGAACCAATTCAAATTGTGTCCTAACGACCGGGACAAAGACTAGTTGCGCAATTCTGTCTCCTGGTTGGATGGCAAAATCACTTTGCCCACGATTCCAACAAGAAATCAATAATTCACCCTGATAATCGGAATCAATGAGGCCAATGAGATTGCCTAATACAATGCCATGCTTATGGCCAAGACCCGAGCGTGGCAAAATCACGGCGGCTAAATCGGGTTGAGCGATATGTATTGCCAAGCCCGTTGAAATTAACTCGGTCTGATTAGGTAATAATTGGATAGTTTTCTCGGTACAAGCCCGTAAATCAAGACCCGCAGAGCCATCGGTGGCATAGCTTGGAAGGGGAAATTCTCCTCCTAATCGAGAATCCAAAATTTTCAGCTGAATGCTTTTCATGAGGGGAGTCCTATAAAAAATGGGCTCCCATTATAACTCAATCTAAACGCACATTTTTTAAACGATCTAAGCGCCATTATCTGGTATTTACCCACCCTGCTGCCTATACTTTTGTTAAGAACGATAAATAAATAGACTCATCGCAATTGAATTTTTGCCAAAGCGCCGTAAGAATAAACAGCCAAAATGTATATTTTTTATACATCAAAACAGCGGGGCCGGTGGTATCGTAGACAAAATTTAAAGGTGAAGAGTCATCCAATAATTATTTCATTTCCATGGGGTATAATATGAAAAAATTTAATTCATGCGTCCTAATAGGAGCTTTATTAATAAGTCTTACAGCCTGTGATACGATGTCACCCAACGAAAGACGCGTTGTCGGAGGTTTAGGTGGTGCTGCGGTAGGTGGTCTTTTAGGTAACACCATTGGTAGTGGTTCGGGTCGAACCGTCGCTACGATCGCCGGCGCAGGGTTAGGTGCAGTTGCAGGAAGCAGCCTTGCAGGTAGCTCAGGCAATCGATACTAGAAGATATTTGTCTGAATCGAGCCTAGATTTACGTTCCCCACAAATGAGCGTATGTTTAGGCTTTTTTATTTAAAGACTCCTTGCTTTTTTAGTTATTATTCAGCTAATTGTTCTTTTATATTTTCTATAAATGCTATACTTTTGCCTATATTAAATTGATATTAATACCCTATGCGTCTAGAAAGCATTAAATTAGCGGGATTCAAATCCTTTGTTGACCCCACTACGGTGGCCTTTCCTAGTAATCTTACGGCTATCGTAGGACCCAACGGCTGTGGAAAATCGAATATTATCGATGCGATACGCTGGGTTATGGGCGAAAGCTCTGCCAAGCAACTGCGTGGCCAATCACTGGATGATGTGATATTTAATGGCTGCCATACCCGTAAACCTTTAGGCAAAGCCTCTATAGAGCTGAATTTTGATAATTCCGATGCCAGCCTAGGCGGCCAATACAGTAGCTACACGCAAATTTCGATACGACGAGAAATCACCCGCGAAGGTCAATCAATCTACTCACTTAATGGGACACGATGTCGAAGACGAGATATACGTGACATTTTTCTAGGTACCGGCCTAGGTCCACGCAGTTATGCCATTATTGAACAAGGTATGATCTCTCGTGTAGTAGAGGCTAAACCCGAAGAACTTCGAGCCTATATCGAAGAAGCTGCCGGCATCTCAAAGTATAAGGAACGGCGTCGGGAGACTGAGTTACGTTTAGAACATACACAGGAAAATTTAAACCGCTTAAATGATTTAAGAGAAGAACTTAGCAAACAGCTTAAACATTTACAACGTCAAGCCAATGCAGCAGAACGTTATAAAACCCTTAAGCAAGAAGAACGTCTTTTAAAGGCTCAATTACAAACTCTACGTTACCAAGCCTTTCAAAAAAAATTAGATACTCAATTAACTGAAATACAAACCGTTGAAGAACAACTACAAACAGCCCAACTTGAACAACAGCATTTGACAACGCAAATAGCGGCTGATCGTGCTCAGCAAACTCAAGCACGATTGAATTGTAATAACTTTCAAACCGAATATTATGAACTAGGCAATAATATTACCCGTTTGGAAGAAAATTTACGCACACAAACCACTCAACTACAGCAAAATCAAATTGAGCTAGCTGATTTAAACAAAAAAAAATTACTCTTTGAACAACAATGCCAGTCCAATGAAACGAATCAAACACACATTGAGCAAACACTTGATAAACTTCAGCAAAAACAAAATCAGCTCCAGTTAAACACTGAACAAAGTCAAACTTTATTAAAAAAAGCTGAAAAAAATTTTTCGGAATGGCAGGCTCAATGGGAAAAAATTCAAACCTCCTTTTCTGAGCAAAAACAGCAGCAACATAGTGCTGCGACCCAAAACCATTATCATCAACAGCAATTGCAAGCATTAAAGCAGCGTATACAACGGCTACAGCATGATCATGATGAACAAGCTAAGGTTTTAAACGCTCAAAATGAACAACCTGAAGATTTAAACGCAGTTTTAGTACAAGTTGAAGAAAAGCAAACGCAATGTAAAACCCAACGTGAGCAGATAGCCCAACAAATTCTTGAGCGGCGTTCTCATTTACAGCAACTCACTAAAGAATTAGATCAATTAAAAAGTCAGCTACAGATCACTCAAG
>CASFML010000155.1 GCA_949295795.1 uncultured Gammaproteobacteria bacterium
AAACAATGAAAATCTATCCAATAATGGATTAGCGGGCCGTGTAGCGATAGGTTATCAATTTAATCAAAATTTCGCTGTTGAAGCCGGTTATCTACAGTTAGGTGAAAAAAAGGTTAATCTCGGAACTTTTAACTTATTTGGTACAACGAGTGAAGGCAAAATGAAGCTACAGCAAAATGTTATTGATTTTGCTGGTAAAGGTATCCTTCCTGTAACGAATAATATTAATGTTTACGGTAAACTCGGAGTTGCTTATATCACGTCGGATATTAAAGGCACACTGCGTACCCCCGGAGAGCCTACTGCTGATTTAAATTTCAATGATAGCGCTAATATTGCTAAACACAAATGGGCGCCAGAAGCCGCCATCGGTGTGAGCTACGACATTACACCCAATGTCTCTTTAGATGCTTCTTTGACGCACATCCAACCCTTAGGTAATAACAAGCCTGGCAACATTGATTTTGCTGCGCTCGGTGTTAACTACAACTTCGGTTAATACTCTTAATCCTAGGTTCTCGAAAGACCCCTATTCCGGGGTTTTTCTTTTAACTCATTAAAAACTCTTCAGGAGAAATAATAATAATGTTTAAAAAAATTTTAAGTACTACCGTATTAAGTGTTTCTGCATTAGCAGTAATGACTGCAAACGCCGCTGCACCGGGTATCTATGTCACCGGTCAACTCGGTTATGCGAATACTCATATGGGTAGCAAAACTAATTTACACACGCATGACCTCGATGAAGGTAGTAAAACAAAACCATTATCCAATAATGGCTTAGCGGGTCGCGTTGCATTAGGTTACCAATTTAACCAAAATTTTGCCGTTGAAGTCGGTTATTTACAATTAAATAACAAAAAGCTTGATGTCACCCAACACCTCTTTAATAATATGGAAGGCAATGCCTCATTAAACCTACAGCAACATGCCATTGATTTAGTGGGTAAAGGCATCGTTCCACTCACACAGAATATCAATGTTTATGGTAAGCTTGGTTTAGCTTATTTAACCAGCGACATTAATCTTAATGTTAAGGATGATGCATTCGACGCTAAAGTAAACCTGAATAATTATACCCATATTGCTAAACACAAATGGGCACCAGAAGCCGCCATCGGTGTGAGCTACGACATTACACCGAATGTCTCTTTAGATGCTTCCTGGACGCACATCCAACCTTTAGGTAAAAACAAGCCGGGTAATATTGATTTTGCTGCGCTCGGTGTTGGCTACAACTTTGGTTAATCCTTTTTAATTCAAGGTTCTCGGAAAAACCCCTCTCTAGGGGTTTTTCTTTTTCTTCTATTAAATAAAACAATCCGCTTCACGATCCCTCGTATACCTACACCCGCCAACCGAGGGGATAGGCACTCGCTGACCGCATCCACTTCCCTGCTAAAGGGGGGACAGGACCCCCCGGTTATAGCTTCGATTAATCTCGGTGAAAAAGCCATGTTGCTTGTTTAAAACCCCTGCTCTAGGGGCCTTTTTAACTACGAGTTTTAGGTTTATAACCCTTGATATATCAATAATTTGATACCAATGTTGACAATTATTTGAGCAAATGGTAAAAAAGTGGCTGTTTAACTAGTTGAACCTTACGAGGAAAATAATAATATGTTAAAGAAAACAATCGCAGTAAGTCTATTAGGTGTTTCGGCACTGGGTATGATGGCTGCTAATGCAACAACTCCGGGTGTTTATGTGGAAGGCCAAGTCGGTTATGCCAACACCGGAAAACACTTTGTAAAGCCCTTTCCTTCTTCAAACAAGCTTGATTCCAAATATAAAGGTGGTTTAGCGGGTCGTTTGGCTATTGGCTATCAATTTAGCCCTAACTGGGCCGTTGAAATGGGATATTTACAATTAGCTCAGCAAAAGGCGAATGTAAAATCAACTATTGCCACTCCATCTATCACACTTAACCAACATGCTTTTGATGTCGTTGGAAAGGGTATTATCCCTGTCACGAATAAGTTTGATATTTATGCTAAAGCAGGTATGGCTTATTTAGTCAATAACCTAAAAGGCAATGAAATCAGTGGTGGGCAGTCTATTGTTAAGCCGCTGGCTAAACATAGCTGGGCACCTGAAGCAGCTATAGGCGCGACTTACAATATCACTTCTAATGTGTTTATTGATACTGCCTTTACGCACATTCAACCCATGGGTAAAAATAAACCAAATAACATCAATATGGCCACTGTAGGTCTAGGATTTACCTTCGGTTAATTTTTTAAACCCAATAGTCTGTTTGTTAAGAAACCCCTGTTCTAGGGGTTTTTTTTATTCTAAGCCTATTATCTATATTTTAAATAAGAAAATTTGACATTCATTTAAACAAGTGATAAAAATTTCACTGTTTAACTAGTTAAATTCTTACGAGGATAATAATAATATGATTAAGAAAATAATGGCGGTTAGTGTACTTGGTGTTTCCGCGCTGGGTATGATGGCGGCTAACGCAACAACAAATGGTATTTATGTCGCTGGTCAGCTTGGTTATGCTGATACGCATTTGGGAAATAAAACAGGTCTCTCTGATATGTTTAGTCCCTATGGAATTAAACCTTCTGACGTTAACCCATCTTTTAGAGACAAAAATTTATCTAATAGTGGTTTAGCGGGCCGGATTGCACTGGGTTATCAATTTAATCAAAATTTTGCCGTCGAAGCTGGCTATCTACAGTTAGGTAATGGCAAAATTAACCTTGGATCTCAGACCCTATTACCGATTGCCCCTAGTCAAGTTAATTTGAATCTTCATCAAAATGTATTTGATCTCGTAGGTAAAGGCATTCTGCCTGTTGGCAATAATTTCAATGTTTACGGTAAACTCGGTGTTGCGTATGTCACCACTAACATAAGCGCAAAAGCGCAAACACCTGGTTTGCCTACTATCAATGCTAACTTTAATACTATTGCTAAGCATAAATGGGCGCCCGAAGTCGCTTTAGGTGTAAGTTATGATATAACGCCTAATGTATTCATCGACACCTCTTGGACCCACATCCAACCTATCGGAAAAAATCGTCCCGGCAATATTGACTTTGCTGCAGTCGGGTTAGGTTACAGCTTTGGTTAATTCTCCTTGAATTAAATTAACCAATTTGTACGTTAAAAAACCCCTGTTCTAGGGGTTTTTTCTTTTATAATCATCGTTTAAAGCAAAATTCTCGATTATTATGGATGCTGTGTCTTTTGCTTGATCAACCGTGACGACTACCATCTTCACTGGCTAAGCTACGCTTGCCTAATAAAGGTTTTAAATAATGACCGGTATACGAAGTCGGATGCTTGGCAACCTGCTCGGGCGTGCCGACACACACAATCTCGCCACCCTTACTACCACCTTCCGGACCAAGATCAATAATCCAATCCGCGGTTTTGATTACATCGAGATTATGTTCGATGACCACCACGGTATTACCCCGCTCACGTAAACGATACAGTACCTTTAATAACTGTTCGATATCATAAAAATGTAAACCGGTCGTGGGTTCATCTAAAATATATAAGGTTCGACCGGTATCACGTTTACTGAGTTCTTTGGCAAGCTTAACCCGTTGGGCCTCTCCACCGGATAAGGTCGGTGCACTTTGTCCCAAATGTAAATAACCCAATCCAACTTCCATCAGCGTCTGTAATTTTCGCGCTAAAACCGGAACCGGATTAAAAAATTCGTGGGCTTCCTCTACTGTCATTTCGAGAATTTGATAAATATTTTTTCCTTTATAACGTATTTCTAGGGTTTCACGATTATAACGCTGTCCTTTACAGACATCGCATTGCACATATACATCCGCTAAGAAATGCATCTCTACTTTGAGTACACCATCCCCTTCACAGGCTTCACAACGTCCCCCTTTCACATTAAAACTAAAACGTCCAGCCGTATATCCTCGGGAACGCGCTTCCGGTATCGCTGCAAATAATTCGCGTATCGGTGTAAATAAACCTATATAGGTCGCAGGGTTGGATCGGGGCGTACGCCCTATCGGACTTTGATCAATATCGATCACCTTATCCAACTGTTCTAAACCGGTGATGGATTGATAAGCATCGGCTTGCGGTAAAATCGCCGCATTTAATCTTTTTGCCGCTAGTGGGTATAAGGTGTCATTAATCAGCGTAGACTTTCCAGAGCCAGACACACCGGTAATACAGGTCATTAAACCGAGAGGAATCTCAACCTCAATCTGTTTTAAGTTATTACCGCTCGCGCCCGATAGTTTGATCACTCGTTGCTTATCAAATTTACAACGTTTTTTTGGACATTCGATACGGCGTTCGCCGGATAAATATTGACCCGTTAACGAATTAGGATTGCGCATAATCGCAGCCGGTGAACCTTGCGCAATCACCCGACCGCCATGTACACCGGCGCCCGGTCCCATATCCACCACATAATCAGCATGACGGATAGCTTCTTCATCATGCTCAACAACAATGACGGTATTCCCTAGATCGCGCAAACGTAATAAGGTACTTAACAAACGACCATTATCTCTTTGGTGTAATCCTATTGAGGGTTCATCCAGTATGTACATCACACCGACTAAACCTGATCCAATTTGACTCGCTAAACGGATCCGTTGCGATTCGCCGCCCGATAAGGTATCAGCACTCCGATCCAATGACAGATAGTTTAACCCCACATCAATCAAAAAATTTAATCGATCAACAATCTCCTTTTGTAACCGCAAAGCAATCTGAGCACGTTGACCAGATAAATTTAATTTTTCAAACAATTCCATTAATTTGTCGAGGGGCAAAGCCACCCAATCAGTAATCGCTTTATCGGCAATAAACACATGCCGCGCGGCGACATTTAATCGTGTCCCATGACAAGCGGTACAAGGTTTAGAAGCCAAATAACGGGCTAAATCTTCACGCACGGAATGCGATTCAGTCTCTTGATAACGACGTTGCATGCTGGGAATCACGCCTTCAAAGGGTTTTTTCTTATTGTAGACGTAACCTTTCTCACTCTCGTAATGGAATTTTATTTCTTCTTTACCACTACCGTATAAAATCATTTTCTGAATAGTATCTGGCAATGCATTAAAAGGCGTATCCAAAGAAAAATGATAATGTTTGGCTAAGGTCGATAATAATAAGGAATAATAAGGATTTTGTGCGTCCCAACCACGAATAGCACCGCGTGCAATACTTAACTCTGGTTGTGGTATCACCTTTTCGGCATCAAAGATCATTTCATGGCCGAGACCATCACATTGTGCACAAGCCCCTGCTGGATTATTGAAAGAAAATAAACGCGGTTCTAATTCGCTAATGCTATAGCCACACTCAGGACAGGCAAAACGTTCAGAAAAAACTAATTCCTGTGTCATGTTTCCTGACGCATCTTGCACCACCACCGTTACTAAACCGTCACTCAAAGCGGCGGCGGTGGCTAAGGATTCACTCAAACGTAATCGATTATCAGGTTTCACCTTCAATCTATCAACGACGACATCAATCGTATGTTTTTGTTTAGGCTTTAAAGAACGTACTTGATCTAATTCGATCAATTCACCATCAATCCGCGCTCGTAAATAACCTTGACTGCGTAATTCGTCTAATAAAGGTTTAAACTCTCCCTTCCGACCTTGGATCTTGGGTGCCAAAATAAGCAGACGCGTCTCAATCGGCAAGGTCATTAAGCTATCCACCATCTGACTCACACTTTGTGCCGCTAAAGAGGTGTTATGCACTGGACAGCGTGGCTCGCCGATACGTGCAAACAACACACGCAAATAATCATAGATTTCAGTGACCGTTCCCACGGTCGAGCGTGGATTATGTGAGGTTGATTTTTGATCAATAGCAATCGCTGGAGAGAGTCCTTCGATATGATCGACATCCGGTTTTTCCATCATGGAAAGAAATTGTCGTGCATAAGATGATAAAGATTCCACATAACGACGCTGACCTTCGGCATATAAAGTATCAAAGGCGAGCGAAGATTTACCCGAGCCCGATAATCCAGTCACCACAATGAGTTGATCACGCGGGATATCCAGATCGAGATTCTGTAGATTATGGGTGCGAGCACCACGAATGCGAATTGTATCCATAGATAACGTTGAAAATTCAAGTACAAACGCTAAAAATCTAAAAACACTCTCAGCGAATGTTGAAAACCCACACTATAACCTCGAAAATTCTGAAAAGAAACCTCTAAAAAGTCATCTTAACGGCTTTCTTTTTTCCGCACCAAGATTTAAAATCCAAGCTTGAAGATTTTGATTTATACTCACAGCAATTCATGCAAAGAGTATACTACTACGGGAGTACTTGAAGATGGCTAGAGGCATTAATAAGGTTATTTTAATCGGCAACTTAGGCGCTGATCCAGAAATGCGTCATATGCCTGGTAATGGTGCCGCGGTAACCAATATTAATCTTGCCACGAGCGAAAGTTGGAAGGATAAAAATACCGGCGAACAGCAAGAACGCACCGAATGGCACCGCGTCATTTTATTCCAACGTCTTGCTGAAATTGCCCACGAATATTTAAAGAAAGGTTCTAAGGTTTACATCGAAGGACGTTTACAAACACGTAAATGGCAAGATAAAAACACCGGCCAAGATCGCTATACCACTGAAATTATTGCGAATGAAATGCAAATGCTCGATAGTCGCGGTGGTCCTGCCAACGCTGAATCACCCTCCTTTACGACACAAACCCCTGCTGCACGACCCAAACGCGAAGCCGACAAATTACCGGAAATGGCCGAAGCCTTTGATGACGATATTCCGTTTTAACGCGATTGAGACTGCACCGAGCCGCTGCAGCGGCTCTAACCACCATTGCGAGTGTGCCGCGAGCTTGACCTAGAAAATGTCCATCAAATTACCTTCCTAGCGGGCTTTATCAATTCAATGGAATATTTGGTTATTTTAT
>CASFML010000156.1 GCA_949295795.1 uncultured Gammaproteobacteria bacterium
AATAAAAGGATAATTTACAAGTTTTCTTATAAAAACAAGAATCTATTTAAATTTTTAAAAAAATGAATATTTTGAATAGCTGAAAATTTTGTTTTCATTCGCTGTTAGATTTTTTTATTGTAGGATATGAACAGGTTGAGTTTAATTTATTTTTAGGAGCAACCATGATGAGATCCGCTTATTCGTTATTAGTTGGTATAGCCTTAGCGGGGATGTTTCTTAGCTTACTTATTCTGAGTTTTTCGAACAATAGCATTCCGCCGAATCCACAGTTTTTTGTTGTTCTATTAAGTTTATTAGGTATTATCGCATTAGCTTTGATGTATCGCTATATTTGTATTCCCTTTTTGTTTGCAGCCTTTAGTGTATTATCTGTATTAAGAATTTTGGGTTTACATAAATGCTTTCTGCCCATGATACCGCTCATTATAAGCCTACTATGCATAGTGATTTTATTTATTTATATTGCCTATCAAGATGTTAAACGGCAACCGATTATTTTACAGGGTCGAGCGCAAGATCTATTTGAAATGTCGGCCTATGAATGGCATCTCAGTTTTATCAGACTTTATGTCGGGTTTGATTTGATTGCTCATTGCACGGAAAAATTATTTGCTGGGCGAATTCCTTTTCAAGCCGATGTAGCCGCTTTTGCACAACTCCACGTTGTGGATCCCACATTTTTTGTCCGTCTTTCTGGTTTATGCGAATTAGCCGGCGTTATTTCTTTAGGATTAGGTTTACTCACACGTGTAGGTGCATTGGGTACTGCTTTGTATTTAATGATTGCTACGTTTATTGGACACCATTTTTTTAAAGGATTTATCTGGGCTTTGCCGGGAGGTGGTTGGGAGTATCCGGTCATGTGGAGTGTGTTTATTTTGAGTTATATCGTATTAGGAGCGGATGAGTTTTCTATCGATGGTGTTTTAGATAAAAGGTTCAATTTGCCGCTTTGGCTAAAAAGATTGATGGGCGTCATGAAGTCAGATGAAAAACGATAAGCAAACATTTAATTTTTGCAATGAGTATTGACCAACTATTACTATTAAACCCTTTGAAAAAGGTTTAAGCTATGAGCTTTAAAAAATATATTCAATGGAGGAGAATATGAAAAAAAACCACTCTCATCAAGGTACTTTAGCGTCGAGCCAGTTTTCTCTCTTTCCTAAAAGAGATGACAGCGTAAATAATCCAAGGCCACTTTATTTATTTTGTACTGAAGAAGCCAATAATAAATTATTTTTATTCCTATCCAGTTCTAAAACGCATTGTTGGGTCAAAGAAGCCAAGGTTTGGAATAAGCTTGAGATCCACGATTTACTCACGGCAAGGGATGGTGGTTCTAAAACCTATGGGTTTAAAAGAAACAATTATAATATGGATACACTCAATATTCCTTATCCGTTTAATAATAATGCTAGTTATACCTCATTAAAGGAGGGGAAAACCGTTCCATTAACAAGGATTTCTCTATCCGAAGAGGAACTTGATGCTAATGATATTACTAACTTAGAAGCCTTTGACTTAACCGGTATTCCTGAAACAAGGGAGCAAGTACAGCAACAATTAGAACTGGCTGAAAAGAAACAAGCAATAAAAACGGAAATTCACAAGATTAAAGTTATTATTGGCTCACTGCAACGGGCATTCGATACGATATTAACATTAGATACTGTTCAGAGAAATTCCATACGGTTACTGACCGATCAAATGAGTCATTATGTGGAACTAAAAGAAGATCTTGACGAGAAATATCTTTTATTGCAGCAACCGACAGAAGCCATTGCAGAACCGACTATATCAACTCGATTTGCTATGCAAATTTAGAACGAAAGCTAATTCACAGTTTCTGTGTTGAAGCTGTGTAAAAAGATGTGTAAAAGCCTTTGAACACGTTTAATTGATTGATGTGGTGAAACGTGTTCAAAATTTAAACGATTGGTTTTGCGAGTATTAACTAGCCTTTTTAATCGTGCATGTCCTGATCGAGATTGATTCGATATAATACATTTAATCAAGTTATCTCTAATGGGATAATATAAATAAAAAGGGGAAAAGTAATATGTTAAAAGTACAACAATCCAGTTCAAAACTTAAACCACTTTATCTATTAACGCCAAATAATCAAAGGATAGAGGTTTTAATTTTTTTTACGAATTCCGAAAATGATTTTTGGATCAAAGAAAGGGAGAATGATTGGCAAGAAGTTAGCATTACCAAAAAAGAAGCTTATAGAAGTTGTTATACAGAATATTATTCCAATAAACGAGGATATGAACAAATAACTTATTCGTCTTTCGATAAGTCTAGAAATTTATTAAATAATTCTTACCGTTTAGATGAAATACCTCTGTCAGTAGCGAAATTAGAAGAAATCGGTATCACTCAAAAACTTGAATTGGATCTCTCCAAGCTTCCTGAAACCCTAGCTGACGCAGAAAAGGTAAAAGAAGTGAGAAGAGGAAAAGATAAATTTCCGGCTAGCCGTTTTCAAGGGGATTTTTATGCATTTTTTGATTCGCTTTCGGATAAATGCAACCAGCCATCGGAGCAGGTCCCTCATCGATTAGTGATAGATTAGCCAATACGTTAAAACTATAATCAATCGAGGAAAAAAGTATATTTTAACGGATGAGATCGAAGGTATTTTCAATTGACAGTCAATACCAAGAAATTTATGATGCGTCTTTGTTAAAGGAATAATAATGAAGAAAGCATCTATCACATTTGTAGCCAAATCTAGGGCTGAAATGTTGGAAAGATTTCAGCCTCTTTATTTATTGGCTAGCGAAGATCTTGAATCAGCAAAACCCATTCGTATTTTTATGAGTAGCAGTAAAAAGAGTTGCTATATTCAGGAAAAAGGGGTTTGGCAGGAAATAATCATTAATCATTCGCTACTGGGCTCACAAAAAGAAACGTATTATTTTCAAACCAAAAATCTTTATCATTATCTTGAAATCGATCATGACGATGCTTGTCTCGCGTTAGTCGATTCTGATCACAAAATTTTCTTTAAAAAATTAGGTTTATCTAGAGAAATTTTGCAGGAATTAGCCCCGCCTAATCTAGAACAACTTAATATGTCTGCTATTGCCAAAACGAAATTGGACGCAGATAAAATTTTAAAATTAACCAGACGAATAACTCGAATGAACACTGAGATTATTCGTTTTGATAAGGTTTTATCCGTTTTAATAGATGCAAGATTTGCGATGGAAAGATTAGATAACGATAAAAAACAAAAATTTACGATTGTCGATTTAGAGGATCAGATTAAGTTATATAAACGACAAAAACATTATAGTGAATATGTCAAATTAAAAACACAAATAAAAATACAAGCGCTAGTGACTATCGATAAGCAGGAGGCATTAGAAGATTACCAAAGAAATTTGTATGAATTAAATCTGCAAAAAAAGGAAATAACTCGAAGTTTGCAAGATCAACAGCTGGCGATTGCTAAGCTCAAAAAAGTGGCTGAATGTTTTGCGAATTTAAATTCATCTTCGAGCGATGTTTTGGTTATCGAACAAATTAATCTACAAATAAAATTTATGGATAAAGAGCTGCAAATGAATTTATTACGTTTGGAAAAAGTACAGGAAAAAATCAAGGTTTTAGTTAAGTCAGCAGGCAGTGAAAATACTAATGTGGCTAACACACCCATGCAATCCTTATTTTTTAATGGTGTTATAAAATCTAATCCAACGCAGTGTATAGAAACAGACTTGAAAAAATCTTACTCTTTAAATGTGGTGTAAAATAATGTCGATAAACTTTATAAAAATTTGACTCTTTTTTGTTAGCATTATTTCAAGGGTAAATTGCGAGTAATGCCATGAATTCATCTAAAAAAAATCCGATTTATTTACACGAAGATACACTTAAGGTTTTTAATGATTTTCGTAATTTTGTCAGTAACATGCAGGTTCCTGTTACCGAACCCTCTAAGTTTAAGAAAGACGCTATTAAACTTATAGAATCTCTAAAATTTATTAAGATCAACCTAGAATTTATTGGCTATGTGGTTGAAAATAAAACCAATCCTGACATTTATGCCTGCGAACATGATTTTGCAATGGGAGTTATTCGTGATTTTAACGGTACGAGTCTACATGTAAATGCTTATCATAATAAGGAAGAAGCTCAGACAGCCTTTGCAAATTTAGTGCAACAATTTGAAAATGCGATTGTAGCTATGCAGCGATTGGGACGATTAGAAATCTTTGCGCGTCAATTGCAATATGATAAAAATATCGGTTGTGTTGAAGCACGTGTATCGAAAGCCCTTTTATATGCTACAACGAGTATGAGTGGCCCCGCTCATTGTTTGGATCAGCTCATGGCGCAATGTCAATTCATGCCCAAAGATGATGTGACGGTGCTCTTTAGCAAAGCAAATATTTTCTTTGAAACCTATATTGGACAAACCTGTATCTGGAAAAATAAAGATTATCTGATTGATGCAAGCTTAATTAAGCAGTATTTAACCGAGGTATTTGGCCTCGAGTTTTTTAGCGAAGAAGTTGAGTACATTAAAAATTTATTTGATGGCTTTACGCTGGCTGAAAAAATAAACTTTTTACAATCTCCATTATCTCTTAACGCTTTTGAAGCAGGTCCATTATTATTAGAAGAAATCGATAAAATACACAAAAGGGAAAACCTTACATTTAAACAACAGCTTAAAATTTTTAGGGAAATTTATTGGGCTTATTTGAAGAGGTTTTTTAATTATTATCTATTTCCAGTATCTTTAACCACTTTAACGCTACTCATGATAAGTGCAACTATACTAGGATTAATATTTTTGCCGGGGCTGGTGATAGGATTAGCTATCCTTCTTTTTATCTTACTACTATTTGTTAGTGCATGCAGTGACGAATTTACAAAATTTGAAGTTCTAAAGTGTTGTTTAGGAATTGTGACGCTTCCATTATTACTAGCCGTCTTTTTAACGATAATAATCCTAAGCGTTATCGTTAATGGCCTCGTTGCGGGTGCCGTTTGTTTATTAGCTACATCAGCGCCGTTATTTGTTCTTAATCAACATTTATTATTTTCTCAATGTATTGATGATTATTTTGTAGGCAAGGTTGATCTTCCAACGCAGGCCGTTGCTCAACTTTTAAAACATTTGCAAAAAAAATCCAAGTTAACTGAAAAAGAAACTGCTTTTTTAGAAGCTATACAAATAGGGGAAAAAAATATCTTTTTTACTGAAATGAATGCTAGTGAAATTTGGTTAAAGGGTATAAAGTCGTGGCATCATTATCGTTTTTTACGAAAAAATAGTGATATGGAGATTCAATGGGTATTAGATGCTTTGCTTATCAATAATGCGCTATTTCAAGGATTGGATATTCCTTTCCAGCCTATACCGATGTTTCAAAACCAAAAAGTAGAAAATTATTTTAATACTGCTTTTGAAAAAGTAGTAGAAGGTGTTCTCAATAACCAAATTTTAGCAAAGGTTATTAAACCTCATGATTGGTTAATGTTTATTTGTCAGTTAACTAATGTCAACTATCGAGCAGAACTACGTAAACCTATTTTATGTCCAACCCATAAATTTGTTCATCTTACCGGAGAAATCATAGCTTATGGGAATAGAGGAAAATCTAGAAAATTGTTCGCAGCAGCAGCCTATTATACGCATACTAAAAAAACTTCAACGACTTTACTTTCTTCACAGCGAAATACGCCTCTTTTTGGTACACAGCATCGAAAAGCGCTTAATTTAGTGGGTTTTTTATTTGATCAAAAAAAATGTAAGGTCAAGGCAAGACTATTACAAGATTCTGGGACTTATGAACATCGTTGGTTAGGCAGTGAAGCAGAGGTTGAAGCTTATCAAACTTGGATACAAAATCGTAATGTAATCGATGAGTGTGTATTTATCAGGAATATCCAAGAAGCCGATAAGACGAATGAAGTGCTGGCACAACTAAATAAAGAAGCGCTTATGGCGATTGTGATCGGTCAAGATACGCCTGAAGCACGACAATTAGCCATTTCACGTCAAACTGAAATTAATAAAAAATTTTCTCTATTGCTACCCATTGTTTTTTATGATTATTCACAGAGAACGCTAAAGCTTTTTGCATGGCAAGATATATTAGCGGATAAATCTTTTCAGCAAAAAAAACTAAATTTAATGAAACTTCAGCAAGCTTGTTTAGATAAAGATTGGGACATTGGTTTTTTTGGAGGGGACACTGTTTCAGAAAAATGGGTTCCTAAAACAGTGGTCTATTTAAATAGTAAAATAAAGGAATTAGGAGGTTCAGATAAGGTCAACGACTTTTATAGTTGGGCTTTGGCCGAGCAAAAAATAAAGGATAAACTTAAACAAAAATGCAAACAAAACCGATTTTTTAGAATCGTTAGTGGACGATCACGTGATACCTTGGAATTTTATCAGAATAGTTTACGAGCATTAGGGGGATAACGAGGCTTTACTCAGTCACTTCCACTTGTATCTTACCGTCGAGCAAACGAGCCGGAAAGGTTTTTACGCCCATAA
>CASFML010000157.1 GCA_949295795.1 uncultured Gammaproteobacteria bacterium
ATAATTCGCTAACATCTGCGCCAAATCACCATAACTGTTAAGTGCTTTTTTTCCATCACCATAAAAGCGATAGGTATGGGTTAAGGCATTACAAGCGACATCCGCTTCTACTTTGGCAGACAATTCCGCAATAGCAGCCTTACCAAATTTTTCCATATAATCTCTGACATTGAAAATAAACTGCTGCACATTAAACGCATAAGCGGTATTGGCAGCTTTATCGACGGTGAGTGTATGTTCACGTTGTTCAGAGTCTTGAAATTTTGCAATCAAGGAATCGTTGGTGACATAACGAGGCGGTTTATCAAAACTAATCGTATCGCCTAAATTTGCCTCGACCTTTTCAAAGTTTTTAAATTGGGTATTCGCCGTCGAAACAAAACAATTTAAGTTTAATAAATAAGCTAAGCTCGACGCTTGATAGGTAACAACTTGTTCTAGATTGTTATTGGGCAATGCCATGTAAGATAATCTCCATGTATTATAGTATTATGAGAGAAAAAGATTGCTAATTAAGCGCGTAACCAGGATTGTTTTCGATAATCACTTATATTGGTAAGATCATTATCTGTTTTTGTTAATGAAGATGTGAGTTGAGTAAGAGGTGGTTTTGCAATAGGCCTTTGCTTAGCCGCTTGATTTTGTTTAATTGAATCCGATAAACGACGTAACTCTAGAGTTGCAAGATTTGGATTCAATTGTGCACATTGTTTCAATATGACTGCTTTACTCGGATTTTTAGCGAGTTCATACATAATATCTGCCGTATTATCGAAATTATTAGCCAGTTGCACTACTTCTGGAAATTTGTGGACTTCAAGATTCGCTAATGTTTCCTCAAAATCAGGGTATTTATCTTTGGCCGCCGTTAATTTACCTAAAAATTGTTGTGCTATCTGCTGTGCCTGCCATTCATTCGCTTGTTGAGCCGTATGACTTGCAATTATATTGTGTACATCTTCTGTCGTTAATGAAGCTGAAGTAGGTATAGAAGCAGAATTATTCGCATGCGATTGAGCTAATTTACCTTGTTCATTCATTTGATATTTCGTTTGCTCTACAACTGATTGCGGTATGGCTTTTTCAATCGGGACAATTGATTCTACTTCGATATTTGCTTCAGATTTGGGTATGTTTTCTATTGTTAGACTTTCACTCATTTATTTTTATTTCTCTGGAATAACTATTTTATAATAGAGTTATTATCTAGCTACTAAATAGAAATAGCGAGTCCATTATATGGGGGTCAGTTGTAGTTTTAATGTTTTTAAAAAGATAAGAAAATAGGAGGATATGGATCTGCTTTTTCAAAAGACATAGATGCGAAATATTGTTTAAATTGACTATTTCCTTGCGAACTTATTTTTATTCCTATTTCTAAAATATCGGTATAATCTAATGAATTCTTAACATGCTCAAAAATTGTTTTAAATATGTTTATATCCTTATTCATCAAACTATAGATATCAGAAGTGGTAATAAGCGCTTTGTTTAATAATTTCCGCTCTATTAAAAGAACAAGAAAATTATTTAAGCCATAGTAAATGGCAACATCTAGAAAATTTCTTATGTTATCCTTTATGAGAATTTCATTTTCTTTTATTAAAGTTTTCAAATAAATTTTCCCTTTATGCTTAATTAATTCATTTAGTAATGCTCCTATTTCTCCACCAATAACTTCAAATCCTTGTCTGTTTGAAGCCATTTTTCTATAATTTACTGGCTTAAAGAAAGAAGCACCTCTTTTCATGTATTTTTGTTCTTTCAATAAAATCCCTGCATTTATTTTATCTTCAGTCCCCATGAAAACTCTTGATTTACTATTTTCTGTAATAAATTGATCGAGAGATATTTTACGCTTATTAACGAAACTGTTTCTTAATGTAGAGGGTAATTTATCTAAACTTTTAAAAGATTGCATGTTTTTAAAAATAAAGGCTAAAGAGCTTGGGCAGGAGCCGTGATCAAAATACGTAATATTCCCCGGTTCAGCAAAGTCAAAATTGAGCAAATCATTCCAATGTTGATCTCTATTTGATAAACGAAAAGGATGGTCTAAAGTGAAAAATGAGCAATGTTCAAAATCATATTGTATTTGAATTCCTCTGTAATAAAAAATTATGGGCTTTAAGTTTAAAGCCGCTTCTTTTATTAATTCAGCGCTATCATTGAGTACTGGTGCATCAAGAACAAATAAATAAACCTGATTATTTTTAATATAACAATCAACACTAAACCAATGACCCCGGTATTCTATTGCCAGTTGGAAACGATTAGGAGTTCTAGGGTGATTAATATTTTTGGAAAGTAATTTAAAAAAAATACTAAGTTCACTATTAATATTGCTTATTCCATAGCCTTCGGCAGAAAGTGCAAATATATTTAGATTCTCTCTGCGTAATTTTTTCTCTTCGATCAAGCCATGCATTTCGTCCAAATATAAAAATGGAGCAATAGGAGGTAATGGTGGTCTAGGCATTTTTTTATTCTCATAAAAACTTGTCTAGAGTTTACCTACTCATTATTAAAAAAAAGTTAAGTCCTTTACCGATTAATTATGAACTCATTTTTCATGGCCCACTCAATTTCTTTGGCTAAACGCTCGGTTTGAGCTTTTTCGAGTTGGACCAGATTTTGATCATGAGCCATTTGTACATCGGCCATGAGTTTCATTCGATCAGTATCGATAGATTGTTTAGTTAAACCCAATTCCATAGTTTTATGTGCATGCTGTAATTGATTGCGTTGCAATTCCGCTGTCAGTTTATTTTTTTCTAAATTGATTTTTTCTTGTACTGGATTGGGTTGATTCATTTGCTGCTGTTGCTGAGATTTTAATTCCTGGACGAAGTTTTCAGCTTGAGCTTTTAATTGATCTATTCCTCGTATTTCTAAATTATCTAACAAAGTAGATAAACCTTCGGTATTGATAAATTGAGCAAACAAGGGAGAGGCTTGCATCAAAGCTATGATTTGTTGTAAGGCTCTGGATTTTTGGATAGCAAAATTAACGCCAGCACTCACTGATACTTCTAGTTGTTCACTGCGATATTTAAGATCGATACCCCCTTGTTGATTGATGAGCGCATAACCGCGTTTACCATCCGGATAAGTAATGGGTAAGGTCCTTGAAGTAACATAATATTTTGGAATGAGATCAATAATGATTTGTGCAACTTGGTTTAAGGACTGTAAGAAACTCACCACATAGGGCATTGCTGCTGCATTAGACTGCGTAGCACCTTCTACAATCGCTATTCCACTTAATTGATTGTTGTTAATACCCAATGAAGCATCATAGGATCCTAAAATGGATTGCATCGTTGCATCTGCACTAGTAAAGGTCTGTATAATTTCGGGTGGTGCGCTAACTCGCCCCACTTCTTGCGGTGGAGGCAACGGAATTGTACCCTGACTGCCTTCGAGGAAGGCGTTATAGACTAAGACACTCGCTTTTTGAGGATTGGTGTATGCTTCTAAATATTTTTCAGGTATTGATTCCGCAGCTACTTTCCATTTGTGCATCACCATATTTTCAAGTTCATTCGCTAGGCATTGACCAGCAAAGTTTTTTAACTTCTGATTCCCGAGTGCATGATAGACATAAGGACGTGTTACTTGCTTACTTTGTCCATGGTCACTCAAGCGTATTGAATTTCCATCGACATAAACCATCGGTAAAAACTGATAACTGGTTTCCTCATGGCTTAATATGGTAGATTCAATCAGTCGATAACGATGAATGGTTTCTAATGAAGTGGTGCGTTCTTCTATGATCTGAGGGATCTGATCGAGCCTACCTATTTCCTGCCAATATTGTTCCAGTTTTTTATAGTCTTCAAATAATAAGGTATGGCCATTACCTAAACGTAACAATTTTTTGGATTTTTTCTTTTTTACATAATAATCGCATAACAACAAAACCTCCTCTTGTTGGTTTTGATAAGACCAATTAAAACCTTTTAGATTGGGAGAAAACTTAAGCGTCGACAAATCAATATCCGGATATTCTTCTTGAAATTCTTCTTTGGTTTTGGGGATGAGCTCAAAACAATACCGACCATCCCCTTTGTGCGGTAAAACGGCTAAAGGATCAAAACCAACTAAGGTAGGATCATAGACCCTGCCTATTTTAATGATTTGATCAAAGCTTTTTTCATGTTGGTACTCAGTCCATACCTTCATAGCACTAAAGCCACCGCTTAAGATATCGGTATAGACTTCATAAGAGTAGCCATTGTGATTCGTTTCATCAAAGATCGATCGCAAATGACCTTCAAGAATTAAGGGTAAATTAGGATCTAATCCGCTTTGATCGAGTAAACGCACAGCAATAGAAGGCTCTTGCTTAGAAAACTCACCTCTTAATCGCGAAATAAAGGCTTCTAAACTATTAAATTCTAAGATAGGCTTTTTAGTTTCTCGTAGAATGGCACGATCCCCTTTAGATAGGGAAGATTGAAAAACAAATTGCCGAAAGTCATTGAATCGCTTTACATTATCTTGAAAGTATTCATAGCTCTTTTCAATATTATTTTTGATGATTGATAATTGATCTTGGTGTGTTTGAGCTACCATAGGCGTTCTTCTCTAAGATGATTAATCTTTTGAAAATGATTGGCTAATGTTGAGACAACATGATTAACTTCATGGCGGTGCTGATTTTGAAAAAGAATGGATTGCTCAATTAAACCGAGCTTGATGCCATCGAATAAAGTATCGGCAATATCATCAAAACGATGCGTATTGTTCGCCGTAATTTTCTTACAGTGCGTGATGCAAGCTTCGGTATGCTTACCATGGCGAGGTAAAGAAACTCTTTGGCTAGCAATAATCGGTTGTATTTCAAGAAAGCGAGTAATTTTATTACCTGATTTAACAGAACGTTCAATTTCACGAACCTCAATACCACGCCAGCTTTTAAGGAATGAGAGTAAAGTCACACCGGTAGATTTCTTTTCAATGGCTATGCAACTAGGTTTAATTCTATGACGACTGGATTGGGTATAAAAATGACGTAACTCATTTTCGAGATCTTTAGGTTCAATATGCAGTTCGACACAATCAATCCAATGTAGACCCAATATGTCCGTTTCTGCTGTTTCGTTCTTTATGTTATATAAGCCCCAAAAACTAAATACTGTCGCATCATTGTAGGTTTTATCGGTTTCAGCGGTATCCACCGTAATGAATGTCGCTAAAAAATTGGGTTCCTCATCTAATAAATAAAACCATTCCGGTTTAAAGATGCCTCCACCGGCAGGTTGAGGATCTTGTTGATATTGTGCAGCGAATTCATAAGGTCTTTCAGTTTGAAGCTTTAAGAGTTGTTTTTCATTATGCATCAAAGGATTCAAAGCATTACCTGCTGAATCTAAAGCCGATAAAATCAGTGTTTCCCAAGATTGCGTTTTAATGAGATGGCTGGGTAAATCAGCTTCATGTAATCGTTGGCCAATAAAAATAATCGGTGTTTTACCAGGAGAATTAACCCGACTTTGTAAGGTGTTGTAATACCAATCAATGACGCCTTCACGCATCACATCACTCGTGACTTCATCTGGCTTATGAATATCATCAATAATAATCGCTCCTGAGAAACGATCGACATTCTGCAGACCTGCGCCTCGTCCCGTAATGGTTCCACCACTACCGGCAGCAAATACACATCCTCCTTGCGTTGTTTCGAAATTATCTTTGGCACTCGATACATCCGACAAATGGACATCAAACAATTTCTTATATTGCGGTAATGTCATAATTTGACGAATAGTCTGCGTTTGTTTCTTAGCTAACGAATGTGAATAGGAAACATAAAGAAACTGCGAATCGGGATAACGCGATAAGCTCCAAGCTACAAAATGAATCAGTAATTCTGTCTTTCCATAGCGCGGTGGAATATTAATTAACAGAAGCGGTATTTCATTACGTAATGTCTGGGTTAAGGCTCGGCATAGGGTGATGACATGCGCTTCACGACAAGTCGGTTGAGAAACGCTAAATTTACGCCCTGTGCGTAATTGATAAAGTACTTTTGTGAATAATAATAACGATCCCCACAGTGTAGCTTTTGTTACTAACGTTTCTTTATTATCAATAATCCTTACCATATTGTTTAATGAGATCTTCGAGTTGTTGGAGGTCGGGATCAGTTTTTATATTGAAGTTGACATGCTTTTCTGCTGAGTAGTGGCCCTGCATCTTATTCATCTCACTGATTGCTTGGATGGCACTATTTACTTTATGGGGACTTAAATCTTCTTTACTCTCTATGAAAGCTTCAACAATCTGCTTTAATTTATAAAGTTTCCATTCATAACTCACAGTCATTTGATTCTCTAAATCAGATTGTAGGGATTTTAAATATTTTTGTATCTTAGAATTTGTTTTTAATCGCGATCCTATCGTTTTAGCAATATGCGGGGAATAACCCGCAGAAATAGCTGCTTGTGTCGCATTATGTGGTGAGATGCTATATTTTTGGCAGAACTTGGTTTGTTTAATCGTTAAATCATTAGGTAATTTACTCATTTAAAGGTTATCTTTTTCCGACCTTTAGTTTTTAGAAATTGCAGAAAAAATATAATAAAGACGGTATTATTTATTATCTACTGTTTTTAAGTATTTTGCGAATGGCTTATAAGGTGGTCATTAGTATCTATTTTAAAAAATTGTTGCCATTGAGCATAAGGATCATAGTCTGAAAAATAGTTGATTACTTGTTTTAAAGTATAATGCGTATCTCTATTAGTTCGTCCTATGTAAATAGGAATTTCAAGCGTTGTATAACGTGTTTGACATTTACGACAAAAATGTCTTCTTTTGGTTAATTGACCTTTCTTTAGCTCACGCGAATCAATCGCTCTGGTTTTAAAATAATTACAATTTGGATTAAGACATTTCATTTTTTATTTCTAGTTAAAAAATTATTTTGCTTCTTGGTATTCGAAAATTCTATGGCGATGGGGATATATTTTTCATGTCCATTAATAGTATTTTGGTGTGCAATAAGGCCCGATAACTGCATAGGCAATGCTATCGGCCGTCTTCGGCAATAAATTTGATAGCGGCGCTCAAAATCGCGTTGTACGAAAGGTAGTTCTTTTTCCGTATTTTGACATAACTGAATCCAACCACCCATGTCTTGGATCACCGCATGAATTAATTTATCTGTGAACACCACACTGTCATAATGACCAATTTGACGAATAGCTTTTACGACTTCTGTCCATGCCAATAAACTTTTGCTATTGATATCTCCTTCAATAATTTCAACCACATCCGCCGGTAAAGGGAAATAGGGATGTTTTTTAATATCCGGATTTTTTAATAGTTCACTCAAAGCACGTTGAACTTCTGTGAAAGAATAATCTTTCAAACAAGCCCAATAAGCTTTCATCAATATCGGCGATATTTTACGATTAACAGTTTCAGCAATCACAGCAAGACTCGCAAAAAATGCTTTTTTTTCGTTAATTTCCACAGTCTTCCTCCAGCAATTGATTGATTACAGCCATATTGTGATCCCAAGTACTTACAGGTTGAACAGATTGGCTATTTGGTTTTTTTGCATGGGCTAACCATCCCTGGATATGGCGATTGATTCCACGTTTTGTTTTTTGCCGATCAGGATTAGCTTGATTCCAAGCGATGAGTTTCTGAATTTCTTGTCGTACATTTACCTCAGGATAATTTTTTTGCCATTCATCAATTTCAGACTCTTCAATTATCCGTGGTCCTCCTTGACGTAAAGGAATAGAAAATGCAGCAGATGA
>CASFML010000158.1 GCA_949295795.1 uncultured Gammaproteobacteria bacterium
GGTCTATATTGATTGCCGCGCCATTATTTCTTACCCATGCTTGTTGCGTCATATTGCCAAGATATTATGGGATAAAGTCAAACATGTGAAACCCAGTTTGTTATGTGGCGTACCTTACACTGCACTGTCGATGGCGACCGCTATTTCTCTTGAGCAAGATATACCGATGCTTATGTGTCGTAAGGAAGCTAAAGACTATGGTACAAAAAAACAAATCGAAGGTGTTTATAAATCGGGTCAAGATTGTTTAATCATTGAAGATGTGGTAACGACCGGCGGCAGTGTATTACAGATAGCCGAGTTATTAAAAATCCAGGGTCTCCACGTGAAGGATATTGTGGTATTGGTCGATAGACAACAAGGTGGCAGAGAAGCATTAATAGCTGCTGGCTACCAATTGCATAGTATTTATTCACTCGATGAGATCATTAAACTGCTTTAAGTTTTTAATGGTTTTTTAGGTTCAAGGACGTTTCTTGATTAAAACTAAGATCTTGTATACGCCGTTCTAAACGATTTAAGGTGTCCTTTGTTTCCTCCGTTGAGTCTTTTAGGTTAATAGACAATCTTTCTTTGAATAAGTCAGCTAAAGATAAATGGCTAATCTGATCGGCGGCTTTTAGGTTTTCATGATTCTTCGTGTGAAGATCAATGTCAGAGTATTCTAATAAATATTTTACCAATTCTTCGTGTCCATGAGCACTGGCCAAATGTAATGCCGTATTGCCTTTCGAATTAGCTTGATTGAGTGTTGTGGTATCACAATGATCTTGCAAGCCTTTTAAATCTCCTGTTGCTGCAGCAAGATGGAAACGAATGATTTTTTTCCTTTGATCGATCGATAAAGGCAGCGGGTTATCGGTCCATTTTTTTTTAGCATAGGCTCTTTTTTCCATACAGTCTTGGAGTATGGTTTTTTGGGATTTTCGAATCTTTCTATCTGGATTAATCCAAATAGTCTCTAGACAATCTCTCACATCTTCCTCAGTACTGGTGAGTAATAATTCATAAGGAGTTTTGTTTTGTTTATTTTTGCTATTTTTATGACATTGGTGCTTGATTAATTGTTCCGCAATCGAGATATGTCCCAATAAAAAGGCATAGTGTAATGGCGTGTTTCCCTCTTCATCAGGCATATTGATGTCGACTTGGTTTTTTAACGAAATAAGTTTTTTCGCAACCTCAGATAAACCTGCCTTGACGGCTAAACAAAGGCAGGTTTTTCCTTCGCTATCCGTAAGGTTGAAATTAAATCGCTGACTTGAAACGAGTAATTCAATGAGTTCAAGTGATTCTTGTTCATCCTCATTGGCAATCAGAATGTGTAGAGCAGTGTTTTTATAGGAACTAGGATTAAGTTCAGAACTGGCTTGCAGATTGGGGTTGACGTTTTTTTCTGATAATAGCCAGCGAAATTTTTCTAAGGTTTCTACTCGGGAAACAGCTGCACTTTGTAGTAAGTTACCCGAACCAAAGAATTTATGCGGATCCAATATTTTTTGTTGAATGGCTTGTTGGATATCAGTTAAGGTGTGTAAATTTGCAGGTTGAAAATAAAGCGCAACTCTTTCATCAAAGAGGTAATTAACATCAAAGATTTTATTATTGAGTATAAGAGCAAGATTATTTCTTTTAAATTTTTCATAAATCTCTTCTGCGAGCTTATCCTCATCCTTAAATTTCCATTTAGGAAATTTGTTTTTTAATAGTGTAAGAATAAAACTGTAACCTTTTTTACAAGCATAATCTAAAGCAGAAAATCCTTCACTATCGGTTATGTTTTTTTGGCCTGCACCGGCCTTTAATAAACGATAGACGGTTTTATTATCTTTTAGCTGCGTAGCAATATGTAAAGGTGTTTGACCTTGAATATTTTTAAGATCAACATCGATCCCAGAAATTGTTAATAATAATTTAGTAATGAGATAATGTTGTTTTTCGATTGACCAATGCAGTGCCGTATTGCCATTGGAACTTTGAAAATTTATAAGCTTGGGATCTAAAACTTCTTTAACTTTATCGATATCTCCTTGTGCTGCCGCACAACGTAATTGAATTCCTAAAGGTGTCTTTGTTGTTAGCATAACAATTCCTTGAGTTTATCTTTAAGATAAAAAACTATCGGCCTTTTTTTGGTCTGAATGTAAATTTTATAGGATTTAAGCCTTGATTGATATTACTACTTTAAAAAAGTAGTTTATACTATACAACCCAAATGTGCTTATCTAAGGTTTGCTCATGTCTACATTTAATTGGATCGATTATACCATTATCGCCATCATTGCATTGTCTGTATTAATTAGCGTAATGCGTGGTTTTGTAAGAGAGGTGATTTCCTTAGTGGTTTGGGTGGCCGCCATTGCAGTGAGTTTTATTTTTTATCGTTATATTGCCGATTTATTGGTGAATTTTATTCATTCAGATTCAGTCAGATTAGTAATAAGCTTTGTGGGGCTATTCTTAGTCACATTAATATTAGGTATGTTGATTAATTATTTAATTGGTCAATTAGTCGCTAATACCGGCTTGAGTGGTACTGATCGTGTATTGGGAATTATCTTTGGTATCGCGCGGGGTATTCTGGTGGTGGTTTTATTGATGATGTTAGTGAGTTTAACACCTTTTGCTAAAGAAACTTCTTGGCAAGAATCAGTTCTGGTGCCGCATTTTCAACCATTCGAAGATTGGTTAAGCAGTTTCTTGCCGGATTCGATGCATAGTCATCTCGAATTACAAAAGGATCAATATTAATTTCAATCTATCTAAAAAAAACGGCTAACCGAACTAAACTATCAATTAGCCGTTGAGATTTTAATTAATAAAAGGTTGCAATTTCATACGCGAGAGCTGCCGCATTTAATACGGATGCGATACGTACACTCGATTGTATACCAATTTTACTCATGCCCAATTTTATTAAGCCGTGAGTATGGGCCTCTATACACATGCCGCAACCATTGATTATCGATACTGCTAAACAATTTAATTCAAAATTAACTTTATCGACACCCGGGTTACCGATGACACTCATCCGTAAATTAGCCCGCATACTTGAAAAATCTTTATCA
>CASFML010000159.1 GCA_949295795.1 uncultured Gammaproteobacteria bacterium
AAGGACTCGAGCAAATCCCTGGCGTGCAATGTTTACCCGCACAAGGAGCTTTTTATAGTTTTCCTTCATTTCACAGCTTTATTGGAAACAATCATCCCTTCGCTTCCGACTATGAACTCGCTGATTACTTGCTCAATAAAGCGAATATCGCAACCGTCCCTGGATCGGCCTTTGGCGCGCCTGGTTATTTACGACTTTCCTATGCGATTGATAATGCTAGCCTAGAAAAAGCATTAATCCAATTAAAAAATGTTTTAATGAGCTGCAGGTAATGGTTTTTTGACCCCATCTAGAGAGGCGTCATCAACAACTACACCGCGGGTCTCTTTGACAAAAACCGCTAGTATTGCAGCAATAACGAATGCAACTGGAATAATTGTTAATGCATATTGAAAGCTTTCCATCGAAAATGCCATTAGATTTCCTCTAATATGTGTACCGGTTAATACATCTAAGGCTTTACCAATTAAAGGTTCAGATAAAGCGCCTCCGAACATCACTAACAAATTAGTCACCGCAATCGCAGTACCCGCAAGACCTGGTACATTCAGCTCCCTAGCAATAGGAAATACAATAATTTGTGCAGAACTACAAAGTCCAAAACTAAACAATAAAACACCCAAGAAATGACTTGAAATAAACGGAAAATAAATTAATAAAATAAACAAAGCGGCACCCACTAAAGCACCAATAATAATGGGGTGACGACGATTCCCTATTTTGTCAGAGATCCAACCGACTAAAGGACTACCAATAGCCCAGCCTAGAAAAATAAATGAAATATTGAGCGCTGCGGTGGAGTTAGATAAACCATAGGTTCGAATCAAATAAGGAATCCCCCAAACCTCAGCAAAAGCCGACAACGATAAATATAAAAGGCTTCCTATAGCCCCTACCAACCACATTTGCGGATTCTTACATAATTTAAGAACCGCTTGGAAAAAATCAGAATAGGTGAGCGCTGAAGTAGCCGTCTCCTCGTTGCTTTTCATGCCATTGCTTTCAGGAATGACATGCCATAAACATACCGTTAGCAATAAACCTACGGTGGCTGCGATATAGAGTGTGACATTAGATCCTAGAGAAAATACGAGTTTAGATAAGATAATATCACCCGTCATTGCACCGATCATTCCTAAAGAAGTCGCCATCCCGGCAATGAATGCAAACCGCGAAGGAGGAAACCATATTGCAGCTAATTTCAATACACCTACAAAAGCGAATGCAGAACCAAACCCAACTAAGAAACGACCTACTTGTGCAGTAGGAAGATAATGATGGGCAAATAAATAGGTTCCTATAGCACACACTAAACAGGCAAAAGCCAATAGTTTTCGGGGGCCGAACCTATCCATCATCATGCCAACGGGTAATTGCATCGGCGTATAAGCGTAGTAATAGAAAGCAACTAAGTTTCCAAACGCGACGCCACTGATATTGAACATTTTTAGTAAATCTTCCGTCATCACACTAGGCAAGATCCGCAAAAAATATTCATAACAGTAAAAAAAAGCCCCTAAGCCACATACTAACCAGGGAAAAAGGTCAATACGTTTTCTTGGCATAATCATACCCCCAGAAAAATAGAATAAATGAGTATTAGACCTGCGAATTAAAAATTAAGATTAATCTTTAAGCAGATCAAACCTAAGTTGGATTAAACTAAGCAATTTTTGCCGGGTCAGACTTTTCAGCGCCCTTTTGAGGACGTTTACGGTATTTTTGTTTAAATTTATCTACGCGACCGCTGCTATCAACAATCTTTTGCGTCCCTGTGTAGAAAGGATGGCATTTTGAGCATACTTCTACATGAAGATTTGGCTCGCCTAAGGTAGATCGGGTCTGGAAACTATTACCACAACTACAAGTAACAGTAACTATGTTATAGGCTGGATGGATATCTTGCTGCATAATAATTTTTATATCCCTTGAATTGAATGAGCTCGGCATTATAGCAGAACAATTTATAAAACGAAATTTTTGGAGAGAATTTCAGCTCAAAATCCAATTTTTTTACTAAAAAAGTAAGCCGTTTGTAACTTCCCTTAAAAAAGTCCTTTTTATCTTACTGACCTAAAAAAAGAGAAGACTAGAGGGTGCTGTATTGACCCCAACCTGTTCTTCTCTCACTTTCAGGTCAGTTTTTTTCTAAAAGGGAAACTTCTACAAAATAGGGGAAATTGGTTCTTTTCTTAACAAAAATTCTGTTAAAAATGCCATAATAGAAAATATTTTGACCAATTAACTCATAAAAAGTTTAAGGAGAAACGCATGATTAGCTATGAAAATGAAAGCACTGAATCCCCTCTCGTCAGGGATAATCCAACTTTAAACCCGCCGACAAATCTATTCCCTTCTGCCCCAGAAATCCATTATTGGTGGGCTAATTATAAAGATAGCAATGGAAATTATACCGAGGTTTTTAAAGAAGTTTTTTTTATGTTATTCAATCATAATTTAGAAGATTTGAATCGTGATATACAAGCCGCCAAAGAGATTCACCAACGCTCAAATAATAACTACGATCAATTTTATTGGCTAAGATTTTGGTTAGAGAGAGGATTAAAAATTTATAGTAATAAACACAAAGACATTTATCATATTCCAATTACTGAGTTTGGAGGCACAGGTCATGGTAGATATGGACCTGCCACTCACGCTGAAACAAGAATGGCCTATGATCTTTTTCACTCGGGTCGAACCACTTTTTTTCCTACAGATATTTTTATGGAACCAGGAGATGAAATTGAGATTACAGTAGGAAAACTTGATCATCCACAAACAATCTGCTCTGCTGCAACATGTAATTTATACCCTTATAATATCATTAAAAGGGTACGCTTACTTGAAAAGCAAACTATAACCTATGAAGCAAGTCACTCAGGAACCTTAATGTTAGCCTGTGTTAATAATAACCAAGATATGCAAAGCTGGGGAAAAACAGTAGAGATAAGGCTCACACCTAAAAAAATAAATAAAGGGAAGAAAGTCCCACTTTTCATTTTTGGTATCAACTCACAAAAAGAATGGATGGTAAACATCAGCCAAAGTCCTAACCCTCTTAATCAAATACAGATATTCAATGGCCTGCAAAGAATTTATATTCCTGGCGATGTCATTAAAAGGGTAACTCGTGAGATTTTTATCAATCAATTACTTGCTGAATATCTATTAATTGGCGTTGCATACGATCTATTTAATGGTTTTGACGGTTCAGGTCCTTTACATCTCCCCACTCAAGACGTGCAGATTATTACCTATGAACGCTGCGGTTACTCCGAATTGGACTTAGTGGCTGTATGCAATGATATCGACACTCGAAATTCGAAAACTAAGTTTGTCGATTGGCATGAATTAGGCCATCAAAATACGATGGGTTGGTCTTGGGGAACTGAAATAGAGGTTGTAGCCAATCTCTATGAACTCATCGCTGAACGACTTCTTAAAGGCAAAAAAAATGATTGGCGTTTATACGACATCTATTATTACGCTCCAGAATATTTTAATTCACAAAAGCATGGAACAAGTCAGATCTGGGATCCCAACTCCGTGGTTAATTTTATTAAAACGAATGTTAGTCAACCTAATTTTCAAAATAATCTTTATGGAGGTTATGATGAAATGTCGTCAACCACCTACGATGAAAGAAAAAGTCAGCTTCCAAAACCACAACATATCAATAATGAATTCTTACGCTTACAAATGTTTTATCAATTATTATTCACTTATAATGATAATTTCTATGCTGAGCTAGGAAAAGCCTATCGAGAAGAATGGAATTATTTTGAAGGCTGGGATACATTCAACACCAATCAGAAAGATAAAAACTGGTTTGTTAAAACAGCCTGTGACATTACTAAAACAAATTTACTTCCATTTTTTGATGCTTGGAGCTTAAGTATCACTCCAGAAGTACGTAGACAAATCGAAGATCAAGGTTACTCTTTTCCGGTTTGAAAAATAGGACTATTAAAATTAAATCTATTTAAATGGAAAATTAAGCTAAAAATTTAAGCTTATCAAAGATTGAAGTTACCGCTTCCAACACAAAGCGGTAACTTCAACTAAATATTTATATAACGCTTAATAGGCAAAAATATGGAAAAAAATTTGCTAAAAGGAATCATCGCTTTGAATAAAGTATGTTTACTGGTTTTAAGCTTCGCTTCTTTTTTTTATTTTCAACAGACCTTCGCCTCAACCTATGGAATACAAATCGGTTATGGTAAGGGTGAACCTAATCATTTAAAGGGATATCGACTGGCACTCCAACAATTTTGGCCCTGGATCGGTTTCCCCAACGCTCCGCTAAATTTAACAGGCTACTGGGATATCAGTTATGCCAATTGGCATACCCGTCCTCCATTATCAAATCAGCCTCGTTCAATTAATATTTTGGCGCTATCGCCTCTTATACGCTTACAAACACGCGAAAATTGTTTATTATTCGCACAACCTTATCTCGAACTAGGAATTGGAGCCAGTTGGCTATCTAATAATCATTTAGGCCACCGAAATTTAGGTGGTCAATTTGCTTTTCAAGATTTAATGGGACTAGGTTTAAGATGGAACAACAATACTACAGCTCTATCATTGAGTTATCACTACCTACACTACTCGAATGCCAGTCTCTTCCCCCCCAATCAAGGTATCGATGTTAAGCATTTATTTACGTTGGGCTATGAGTTTTAACGCTTGGGAAACTTCTTGAAGTTTTTTTAAAAACTATATTGTAAAATATCATGATCATCATATACTGCACACAAGCTGTTCTTAACCCATACCACCCTCTATCGATCTCATAAAAGACAGCAATGATCCAGGGTTCTTTTTTTAAGAGGCTATAAAGTAATGGCCAAAAGCAAATCATCATCGAAACATTCTATGCTTGAACATCCGGTTGAACATCAAGCACTGCGCCTTTTCACAGAAAAAGCCTACCTTGATTACTCCATGTACGTCATTCTTGATCGGGCCTTACCCCATATTGGGGATGGTTTAAAGCCCGTGCAACGACGAATCATTTATGCAATGTCTGAATTAGGTCTAACAGCACTTGCAAAATATAAAAAATCAGCGCGTACGGTCGGTGACGTTTTAGGTAAATTTCATCCTCATGGTGATAATGCTTGTTATGAAGCCATGGTATTAATGGCTCAAGATTTTTCCTATCGTTACCCGCTCATTGATGGTCAGGGTAATTGGGGATCCCAAGACGATCCCAAATCATTCGCAGCCATGCGTTATACTGAATCTCGTTTAACGCGCTATGCGCAAGCGCTGCTCACTGAGCTCTCTGACGGCACAGTGGATTGGCTCCCCAATTTTGATGCTACTTTAGAAGAGCCAAAACTATTACCCGCTCGTTTACCTAATATCTTGTTAAATGGTGGATCAGGAATTGCAGTCGGTATGGCCACGGATATCCCAGCACATAATCTGAATGAGATAGTCAATGCCTGTATTCTTTTGTTAGACAAACCTGATACAAGTCTAACTGAACTTTGTGAAGTGGTTCTAGGACCTGATTTCCCTTCCCCAGCAGAAATAATCACTTCTCGTACTGAGATTTGTAATATTTACCAACAAGGTCAGGGTGTCATTCGTGCCCGAGCGATTTACACCGAAGAAAAAAACCAAATTGTTATTACCGATCTTCCTTATCAAGTTTCTGGCGCTAAAATTATTGAGCAGATTGCAGAACAAATTCGTGACAAAAAATTAGCCTTGATAGAAGATTTACGCGATGAATCGGATCATGAAAATCCAACCCGATTGGTAATCGTTCCCCGATCCAATCGAGTGGATACTGAAAGTTTAATGGCTCATTTATTTGCAACCACTGATTTAGAGCGTAGTTATCGTATTAACCTTAATATGATAGGTCTCGATGGACGACCTAAGGTAAAAAATCTACTCGTCATTTTGCAAGAATGGTTAGAATACCGACAAGCAACCGTCAAAAAGCGTTTAGAATTTCACTTAAACAAAATTTTACATCGACTTCATCTTTTAGAAGGTTTTTTAATTGTCTATTTACATATCGACGAAGTCATAAAAATTATTCGAGAACACGATGATCCAAAAATTCGTTTGATGAAACGGTTTAAATTGAGTGACATTCAAGCCGATGCCATTTTAGAAATCCGTTTAAGACAATTAGCCAAACTAGAAGAAATCAAATTACAAACAGAACAAAACAACTTAACAAAAGAACGCGATAACATTCAGAAAATATTATCTTCGAAAGCACAGTTAAAACGGCTGATACGAACAGAATTACAAGAGGATGCAAAACTCTATGGTGACCCTCGCAAATCACCATTGGTTGAACGCAGCGCCGCACAAGCCATGCAAAAAACTGAGATCATCCCTTCCGAACCCGTAACCGTCATCTTATCGACGCGAGGTTGGATTCGTGCAGCAAAAGGTCATGATTTTGATGTCAGTAGTTTAACCTTTAAAGCTGGCGACTCCTTAAAAGCAACCTTACCTGCTCGTAGTAATCAATTGCTTGCCTTCATTGACTCAACTGGACGTAGTTATTCAACACCCATACACACACTTCCTTCCGCCCGCAGTTCTGGAGAACCGTTAACAAGTCGCTTTAATCCTCCATCAGGCGCAAATTTTGAAGGAATGATCACCGGAGATCCCGAACAATCCGTATTAATTAGTGCTGATGCGGGTTATGGATTTATTACACAATTATCTGAACTCTATTCTAAAAACCGTAATGGTAAAGCCTTGATAAAATTATCGCCTCATAGTCATGTTTTAGCTCCATTACTGATTAACGATATGGCTTCCAACTATATTGCCATAGCCACCAATACCGGATATTTATTAATCATTTCTGCGAAAGAATTACCCTTATTGGCGCGCGGTAAAGGCAATAAAATGATACAAATTCCTCCTAAAAAACTTGAACTGCGCGAAGAATTTATAAGTAAAATTGTGATTTTACCTACGAAAAATACTAAATTGCTGCTAATTTCAGGAAAAAAACAATTTATTTTGAAAAACTCAGATTTAGCCAATTATATTGGAAAAAGAGGACAACGTGGACACAAATTACCTCGTGGTTTACAAAAGTTAGAAACACTCACTGTCGATAGAACTTGATCAAATGGTTAATTTTAATAATGAATAAG
>CASFML010000160.1 GCA_949295795.1 uncultured Gammaproteobacteria bacterium
CAAAGCTTGTCACATAACTCATATTTTTCTCCTCCTCTAATTCGTGGAGTTTCTCTTTATATTCTAACTCTAAATCCTTAGGTATAACTAGAGCCCAATCTATTACTTTGAGCAAATTTAGTACATAATCTCGTCCACAACCTCTATCATATAGTAATCGAGTCAGTCGAAGCTTCATAAGAAATCGAGCTTTAGGGTCTTTTTTAGTCTCTAAGAAAACGAGATGTACTAAAACAACTACTGCGAAAGGATTAGCAGAAATCTCTAAATCCAATTTTTTGTCCTGATACTCAAGTAATTTATGAGTTTTAAAATTGAAACTTAGTACTGAATAACCAAATACATCCCTTTGATAATTATGGGGATGCCAGTTTTGATTGTTATCTGTAAGAATAGCTAAAGTTAAAATGGATTGATCATATTTTGTGAAAAGCTTACAATAATATTGAAACAATCGTTTAGAAAATCCTTCTTCTTTTTGTCCTTGAATTTCAATATGAATTAATAAAACCTCATCTTTTCCGTCTAGTGACTTAACTTTTATTAATTTATCAACAAAAGTTTTACCCACCATTGAATCAGTCGTAATAGATTGCAATTCATTGTCTAAAGTTTCATACGGCACTATCCAATCAATTTTATCTGCAATTTCTGGATAGAAAAACTCCATAAACTCTTTAAAATAAACATCTAAAATATCTTTCCAAGCGGAATCATGATTCGCTCTTTGCTTTTTTGCTGACATTATTATTTTTCCTTGTTCTTATTTTGGTAGAAAGAAGCTTATCTTAATATGTCCTAAATGGTAATAATTAATCGATATTTTAAATAAGATTACTTTTCCTTAAGATATTCACTAATCAGACTAACCATTACATCCCTAATTTTTAAACCTTGAGAAGCTACTTTAGCCTTAAAGGCTTTAGCCATTTCTTCAGGTAATTCACAAGCTACTCTAGCCAATTTATGACTCTTTTGCTTTGATGCTTTCATTAAAATTAATCCAACTATTAAGAATAATAAGATTATATACCAAAATATACAAAATTTTAAAAATATGTATTTACAATTTTATAATTTTATAATAAAGTAAATGAGTAACTATAAAGTCCACAACAGGGAATAAATAATAACTTAATAATATATAATAAGGGAATCTAACTATGACGAGCGCCATTATGAAATTTGATACCTTAGCCTGGGCAAAAAAACTTGAAAAAGCAGGAATACCTTCTGAACAAGCTGAAGCGCAAGTTGAAATGTTTTCAGAAATTATTGAGAACAATGTTTGTACCAAGCAAGATCTGGCAGAAGTGAGAAAGGATATCATTATAGAAATTGAAAAAATTAAAGGTAGTATTAATGCTCAAATAGCTAAATGGGTACTAGGAGTTTCTGCTATCCAAGCTACTGTTTTAGTAACTTTAATTCGCTCAATGCATTAATTTAAAAAGCGTTCACTGAAGTGCGCTAACACCTCAGTGACATTTAACACAACCAACTACGTAGGAGTTAGTTATGACCGCAAACGTCAGTTTAGAGCAATTCGTCCATCTAAAACAACCCGCAAGTGATTATCTATCACAAGCTTATCAAATTATTTCCAAACTAAATAATCTCATAGAAACACTAAAAGATTTTTTATCTTCTATTCAAGAGCATAAAAAATCCTCACATACCTTACTCGATAAAGGATATATACCTGTTAAAGATCTCGATGATTTAAATACTTGTCAAATACAGGCAATTAAGTCCCTTCAAGTAGCCGCTAAAGATATTGAAGCCTTTGATGGTTTTAAAATCTACTCAAGCGCTTTAAAAGAATTAGAAAAACAGGAGGAAACCCATGCTTAACTTTAGAAGGAAACTCATACGACATATAGCACTTGGCAATAGGGTTCATTCTAGTAATGCTAAATTTTATATGACCAATAAAAATAAACCGCTTTGGGAGGATTTTGATTCTCTCATTGAACAAGCCGTCGTTCATCAGAAAGCTTCCCGATATTGTGATTTGAATGAAGAGATGAGATGGGCTTTAGCCGTTGCAACTCTTCGTGAGAATAAAACGGAGA
>CASFML010000161.1 GCA_949295795.1 uncultured Gammaproteobacteria bacterium
AAATATTTTTTTATAAAAAACAACCAATTATTGTTATTGTGAAATACTTTAATTTACTATTTTCTTATCTTTATAACAATAAAAATTTTTTATAGATTTTATTGTTAATCTTTTGAAACTTCTATTAATAAAAAATAAACAAATTATTCGGGAAAAGTTAATGTTTTTTAAAAAACATTATAAAAAAACATTATAAAAAAGGTATTTTTAGGACATTTGAAATCAAGTTAAAAAAAAATATATTTTTTAAAAACACAATATAAAAATTTTCGCACAATTAAAATAATAATAAAAAAGGAGAAATAAATGTCGAAAATAAATTCTGTTAGTCATATCACTTCGCACCAAGCAGAAAAAAAATTAGCCCATAAGCCTAATACATTCAAAACATCTAAAAGAATTAACTATTCTCCAGTCAACAAAATCGTTAAAAGAAATAACCTTGTAAACTCTTCAAAATCAATTAATAAAAATCTAAAAAATCATATCAACACACGCGTTAAACGTAATAACGATAAATTGAATAACAATTTGGTTAAAGCGACTCGAGAGGGTGATTATAACTATTGGTTGAGTCAGGAGGATATCGCAGATATTGCGCGTTTAAAGTATTGCATGTTTCAAACACATACAAATTATGATAGCCATTTTGAGATAATTGGTTCTTTTACTCAATTGAAAATGATTGTAAAAGAATTTAAAGAGAGAACAGCGGCTAAAATCGCCACCAATCCAGGTACTAAGGGTACGGTTCTTACTTTAATTATTCATCAACCAGAAAATCATTGGGCCAGCTTAGTTATTTTTAGAGATTTGGGTCATATCACAGGTCTTTATTTAGATTCCAATAATCAACCTCCCTCGACAGAATATCAAATTTTTTTTAGTAAAAACCGCATGGAACTTGTTGATTTAACTAGGCATTTTATTCAACAACAGGATGGTTGCAATTGTGGTTTATGGGCATTGGAAAATGCTGCGGATATCAATTTAATGTTGCATAAACATGAAGATATTCTTTGGGCTTCTCACCAAATAAGTCGACCGCGCAATAAGCTGTATTTTGATACACTTCGAAGAGAATATGCTCAGATATTATTTGCTGATTTAGACTGGCGTAATCGGCATCCCAATATTTATGAAAAGGATGATATATCCCCTCAAAGTTCTTCATCGTCCAATCCATCTTCTATAAGCAGTCCGGAGGATCAGCCTGCTCCTAAACGAGCTAAAATTGCTGATGTCTTTACATTGACATTAGATGACAGAATAGAGGCATTTTCTGAAGCTTTTATAGCGAGTTTTGGCCAACGCTTGGCGGCTTGTCATGTTATGGCTAGAGTAGGAAAAATATCACAAGGAGACTTGCAAACCGAATTAGTAACAGGGGTTACCGGTGCTTTATTGGGAGCAGCGGTTTCTCAATGTATTGTGGGTAATTGTATGGGAGTTATTCCTTCATTAGTTGCGTCTACTCGAGCCATTTCTAGTAAGTTATTAATCACTGGTAAGTTATTAATCAAGAGAAAAACTGCATCAAGAATTACTAAATATTTTGAAAAAGTTAAGGATGAACAATTAGGTCCTATTCTAAAAAAGGCAGCATTTAATATTTTTTGTAGTTATGAATATCAGTTTATACATATTAGTGACCAAGCAGGGGCGATAGTGGCGATGGAAAAATTAGCCGATGATGCGGTCGATAGAATTATGAATTTTTTAAAACAACAAGATCCTAACGGACTTATTATGTCCAATGAATTATTAGAGAAAGGGGTATTGCAAGGTCGATCAAAGACGTTTTTTGATCCTAGTCTAAAATTGTTGCAAGTAAGAATACAAGGAAAAACCCTTATCAATGATAAATTTGAAAGCTTACAAAGCGAACTGCCGATTAGTTCAAGCAAGCTTTTTGAAAAAGTCGGTTTGATTGCTTTTAATACCGATGAGCAAACCAATAAATTCTATATATCCAAAAAACATCCTCCAAACTATGGCAATCGACGTTTATTTGCTTGGGAAAAGGAGATTAATGGTGATTTGAAGCTAAGCTTACAAGCCAAATATAAAGAGGCTACTCAAAATTCTGATTATCAATACGCTTTAACTCCTGAACTGAGTCAAACCGAAGTTGAACATAGAGTTAAAGTAGAAAATAAACCCGTTGTGGGCGCGCCCGTTTCGAATGTAAAACAAGAAAATAAACCTATTTTATTCAATTTACGCGAGCCTATTGCAGATTTTACCGGAAGAGAAGTAGCGTTAGAAAATCTGCACAATATTTTAACTAAAGATCGGAATATGGCGGTTATTTCTCCGTCTTTGTCGGCTGCTGTAGGTTCATCGAATAGAGAGGACTATCATTCTATTGCGGGCCCATCGTCAGCACAGACCTCACAATTATCCATTAGTGGTTTGGGAGGAATTGGTAAAACCCAACTGGCTTTACAATATGCCAAATTATATAAACAAGATTATGATAATAATGTTTTATGGATAAACGCGGAATGCTTAGAAAGTTTAGATTCGTCTTTTATTAAATTGGCGAGCAAATTAAAGCAAGAAACCAAGAATCAATACGGTTTGGATAAACCGATTGATGAGATCATCGATCAGATTTATGAATACTTTAGTGATAAAAAATCCTTATTTATTTTTGATAATGCCGAAAATTTTCGCGGAATCGAGGCTTATCTGCCTAAAGCGTTACTAGGTAATAAGCCGACAGTGCTTATTACCTCGCGTTTTAAAAATTGGCGAAAGATTGCAAAGATTTTATCGCTTGATGTCTTTACGGAACAAGAAACGCTAACGTTGTTTAAAAAGGTTTTAGGCGATAATCATCAGCAATATCATATTTTAACCTTGAATAAAATGTTACAAGGCTTGCCTCTCGCATTAAATCAAGCCATCGCTTATATTCAATTTCAAAGAGAAACGGATCCTGGATTTTCTATTGAAGACTATATTGAACTCTTTAAAACAAAATCCAAATTATTATTAGCGTTTAATTTAGAATATAACAATGATCCGTATTTAAAGACGGTGTTTACTACCTGGTTAGTGACCTTAGATAAAATTAATAAGATTCCTGAATTAGGTGCCATGGCCATAGAGGTTTTAGATTACACGATTTATCTTGATCCAGAAAATATTAAGCCTGAGGATTTTTATGCCTTAAAGGATCTGCATAATTTGATGGGTGAATATATATACATAGATTTTGTTGAATACACTAATCGGCTTAAACAGGCCATGTTTTTACTTAAAAGTTATTCATTACTTAATGAAGGTACGGAAGGTCATTATGTTATTCATCGATTAGTACAACAAGTACATCGCCTTAATGTCGAAAACGATCCCATTAAACTCAGAGAAATAGTCCTTAATACCCAATTACTTTTGCTTCGTCAAGGTAATGAGGAAGACGATAGCCATTATTTACATTTCTTATTGTATATGGCGGAATATGAAAATTCCAAAGCATTTTTAACTGAGGATAGTATTCAGTTACTTTTTAACAAATTGGCGAATAAAGAAATAAAACATTGGTTTTATTTTATTGATTTAGCCTATCATAAATTTTCACGAAGAAGCTATCTAGTGTTTCTAGCGGATTCTTTAGCTTATTGCCGAAAGGAAGGTTTTATTGCTTTGGTGACCGAAATGCTTAACTATTTTGAGGATCAATATGAAGTAGCTAATTTTTCTTTAGTAGACATCGCGGATATGTTTAGTCGTATTGAATATTCTCGAAATTATGAAATCACTCGTTTTTCAACAAAACCGGAAAAACAAGCACTTCAAAAAGAGGCCATTCATCGTATTTGGGAATCAAAGAATAAAATATTTGGAAGCTATCATAATTACAATGAATGTGTTTCTTCGGCTTCTTCTTCCACGAGCAGAAGGAAAAGGAATGTTTGCTCAGAGGAGGAACTACAGGCCTGGCTGGAAAAGATAGATTATCAAGCCAGTAAATCTCATGCAGAGAAAGTAGGACAGGTTGCGCATTATATTAATTCAGGTTTGATGACCAAGGATATCTTAGGGGAAATATGTCGAGGTGAATGGGATGAGGTAGCGGCTAATTTTGACTTCATACTCGGCAGTCAAATTATTGGTGAGGTGTCGAATCAATTGCTCATCCAAGGCATTAAATCAGAATCGGAGGCCAATTTATTAATAAAAGAATTAAAGTTAGAAAACCCCAAGGTTTGGTCTCTACTGGTTAATGACGAGGTTGCTTTCATTGGAAAAAAACTGCTTTTAGGTAAGGTATTGCAAATGGCCTCAACATTTGTAGGCAGCTCCACCGATCTTATTACTTTTTACAATCTAAAAGAAGCGATCGATAGGTTTCAAAAAGGTGATAAAACGGCAGTCCCAGAGATCGTCGGCACAAGTGTTATTTCAATGACTGGCGTAACCGGATTTACTTTAAGTGCAGGGGCCGTGCTGGGATTTATTGAAAGATCCACGCTTAGATTGATTAATCCTTATTTAGCTGCATTTTCTGCGCTGGTTTGGTTGGGAACGAGTGTCTATAAAACAGAAGCGCAGGTAGAAGCTATCCAAAAATATGTCCACCTTTCAGGGAAGGAACACTATATTGAATTTATGCGCCATTTTGTCGGCTATCAGACCTCAGACTACATAGAAGCCAAATCGAAAAATGAACAGCTGGTTTTACATGCACTTGAATTTTTAAAGAATAATACCGATTTCAGATGGACTATTGCGCCGCTTTTTTCTGCTGATAACGTTTTGTATGAAAATAGTACAGTGCTTTTAGATCATAAAAGAACAATCGCATTATCCACCGTTACGCCAGATGAACCCCATGAAGGTCATTTAGCTTTTCTACCGGGTGTTCCTGAAGATAACCAAAGTAATAGTCAGTTTGCTTATCTTTGTAATGGTGCGATTGGCGTAGAGTATTTTTATAATCGAACCGCTGAAGTCGTTTTAATTAGCCTAGGATCCGGGAATGATACCGCGTTTGGGTTACCCGATTTTCCTAATCATTTCTACGTAGGGAGTGGCACAAAGTATTTAACAGGCGGAGGTGGAGGTAATTTTTTTGTAATGTCGAGTAACGCCACTACCGGCAAATTGACCGGAGGAAAAAAATCGGATGCCTTGTTGCTTGATTTTAATCTTGAAAACAGTCGCTATTTATTGATTGATACCCATGCTTTGTTATGCAGTAAACAAGAAACACTGGAAGATTTTGTGCCTGAGGCTTGTGCCATAGAGGATTCAATCGAGCTGAGTCAAATTAATCAGATTTACGGGCGAGAAAGACAACAGGATGTTATTTATCTCAATCCAGCGGTACAATTTGTTGACGGTTATGGTGGCTACGATACAGAACATGCCGATATTTTATTCATTACCAAATATTCCTTTCAAAATCCAAGCATAGTATTAAGAAATAATACCTTGGTTTTATTTCCAATAAAAAATACCATCCAATCGGTTGATTATAAAATCCCTGTCAAAGAAACCGGCCAAGCAGAAATTCGAACCAATTTTGACGAAACGTTTCAGCATCGTTTCTTTTTTGATGCGACTTTAGAAGATATTTTGAATATGAGTGTTCAGAATAATACGTCGATAGTTTCGGTGTTTGTAGAAGATGAGGAGGAAGTATCAACCTTTAGCATAAAACTTTATGATCCTTATTTTATCATCCAAGGTCAGTCGCATATTAAAAATGTGACTAATTTTGAAAAGTGTAGTTCTTATTTTTTTGAAAATGTGGAGCTTAAGCTGGTCAATAATGAGCAACTGTTTGCCCAAGAGATTTTAGAGGATAATAAAACGCTGGAACAAAAGCGCAAGCGTTATTCAAAGCTTGCGAGAAATTTAGAAAAGACTCTAACTATTCAATTGTTTAATAAAGACCTACTCGCTATCGGCAGTAGAAGTCAGGATTATTTTTCGATTGATGGCTCAGCGGTTACACACTTGGTCGGAAATGGTGGTGAAAATACTTTTCTAGTGATCCCTAAAACCCCGAGTTTATTTCCTCTTCAGCCGATAACACTGCATGTCGATCCAAATATACTATCTGACGTAAATGAACAGATTGATAGCTTAGATTTGTCGGCAGTGACTGGCTATGTAAAGAAAAAATGTCCAAGGTCTGCTATTTCTTATGAACTCTCGCTCGAAGGTATGGATCTTGTTCTAAGATTGAATAGTTACATGCAATCAGGAACATGTACTGATACGAGCGAGAGCTGGGAGTTGGTTACTATACGCTTTAAAAAAGGAATTTACTGGTATCAAAAAATCGATATTGTTTTAGAGGATAAGCTATCTCAGCGGATTACAACAACGGATGGTGAGACTTGGAGTTTGATGGGTCCGACCTTAATTTTTAAGGAGCATAAGAACATCATCAATCTGATGCCTAATGACCTAGCAGAAGCTTCAGAGATTTCTCTATTAAGGAATAGCGGTAATTACAGCTTTTTCCGTAATGAGTCAAATCTGATTTTATCCAATATGCACACCGCAAATCCCTTAACCGCTTGCTCGATCATAGCTCACGATTATTACCAAAATCCAGGGATGCAAAGAAAATGGCTTTCTTCAAAACTGAGTTTTCTTGATAAAACCTTTGATTTCAAGGACTATAAGGATCAGATCGAAGAAGCACAGCATTTCTCTAGCTTTGCTAAATTATTAGAATCCGAAAAAGATTTTAAGAATAAGCCTAAATTTCATATTCCTGTTCTAGAGGAAGTTCCTCAGGAATTGTCGAAGCTACGTTTAAAACGTCAAATTCCAACATCAATGAAATTTAGGCAAGCCTATGAATCAAAGGGATGGGTAATTTCCTATGGATCAAAGAAATGGGAACTTTTAAGTTTCAACACAGGTTTGATGGTCTTGATGACCTTGGCCGGTGGTTTTTATGGGTGGTATAAGCGGCGCCGTCAGATGGTGCCAATACTGATGGGCGCTGCGTTGTCATCGTTACCTACTGGCAGTGCGCATAAAGAAAAAATATCGGCTCAGGAAACCCAACTTGATTTTTCCAGTGATTTTTCTATTGAGAATAACTGCCTGAGCGCTGAGACACCGCTAGGATGGGTCGGCGTTTGTCTGAATAAATATAGTATTTTGTTTTTAAAAGCTGATCAGTCGGTTGCTCCTGAGATTTATTTTGAAAGTTATCATTTTAGGGATACGGATCTTTTACAGATTGAAAAAGGGGTTTGGGAAACTAATCCCTATAACATGACTAGCAATAGGTTAGCGGATGAAATCTATAGGTTATTACCGCCGCATTGGCAAGAACAATTTATGGAAAAGCGAGAACAACAGCAGTTATGGTCTATTTGGAAGCAACGTGCGGTAATGACAGGGATCTCAACGGTCAGTGATGGGTTGGTTTTACATACGCCGCTGGGTGATCTGTTTAAGACATTGGGTTTAGCGCCGGACTGGTCAATCCGAGAAGATCGTTATTTGCTAAGTCGTTGTTGGTGGGCTGTGGAGCAACCCTTATCTCCAATGAACTCGCTGTCGAACACGTTGCTGTCGTTATCCACCCTCAGTGCGGAACTCGCTTTATTACATCCGACCACTCATCGAGCGTATCGTTATCTGACATCACAGGGAGAGCTTGCTAAAGGAAAATTTGCGGTTCGTTTTGTGGCAGATATTTTGCAGTTTGGTTTTTATAATTTATGTCATGTAGCGCATGTCTTAGAGTGTTATTTTCCAGTGAATGAATCGGTCAAGAGTATAAGTTTCGGTTTACGGATGGCGAATTATTTTTATTGTTTAACGGGCGATTTCAGTTATTGGCATTTAGGCTTGGCGTTATTTTTGTTACCGCAGCTTCCGCAGTTGTTGGATCATCTAGGGATTCCGGCAACACGCGGCATACAGAGATTTTGTAACCAACTAGCCATATGTTTACTTGATCAAGCCGTATTGCAAGACCTCTGTGTGGACGAAGCACGTCAAGCACAATCGGAGCGTGAATTAAGTCATGCGGATGCCCGTGTCCAGCAAGCAAGACAACGTTTGACCACTTTAGTCCCTGCAAACTTGAGCTTTTTTTCAGCGAATAGCAAAATGAGTTCAAGTGCTGTCAATGATGAAGCTAAAGAAAGGAGCAAAGCTTTGCAATGTTTGAGTTAAGTTTGTAATGAATGCAGGTTCTGTATGCACAACATCACAGAACCTGCATTTTAATTAACGGACTTCTTTTAATTCAGCTGAAGTAATGAGTTGTGAAAAAGAAACGCACCAAATAACAACGGATCTTATTTTTGATAGATAGATATCACCAGGTATCGAATAAATCTGACTCCCTTGAAAGCTTTTTAACATACCTAAATCATATTTTTTTGAATTTTTAAAGGCCGCATTGGTTTTGATAGTGTTAGCCTCAGATAAGAAAACGTGAAACGCAGGTCCAGGGCCGACTTTAAAATCTTTATTAAGCATGATCTCATACTGATGCTTGTCTTTATAAAGGCTGACAGAACCTTGGCCATAATGGATAAAATCCTTTGGATTCGGATGAATAAAATAACCTTTAGCGACGAGTGTTTTAGCTTCAGCATTGACAAGCTTTTCATTTAATATCGGAGGAGGAAAGATAAAAGGGTAAGTAATCAGCATGGCAGCGAGTCCTACCAGAAAACCTAGCAGGCTAGCAATGAATAAACTAATAATAGATTTTTTAGCCATTATTTATTTCTCCAGAAGGGTTTTTAATTCCAATTATAAGAAGTAATATACTATGCTTGATTAAACAAGATAAAAAGTTGCATCTCGTTTATCTTGAGCTACCCTACCGTTTAAAGGAGGGGGGGTGTCAAAGGTTATTTTAAAAAGTGATGAATCTGCGATCAATGATTAGGTTAATTATGATTTTTAAAAAAGATTTTAAACTTACACAAATCAAATGCGTTTCTTAGATAATATCGGCTTACGGATGTTTACTCTTTTACAGGCTTTTACACGCCATCGGCCCCGCTGGATGGTAAACTTTGCTATTGAAGAAACCAACTTATCTGAAGGCATGCGCGCAGGGTTTGCTTGTAGCATGATGCTTTTATTAGGCGCATTGTTTAATCAGCCAGAATTTTCTTGGGCTGCCATCGGGGCTTTATGGACTTGCGTGGCAGATGCGGCAGGTAATACTCGGCTTCGATTATTATCGATGTTATCTTTTACTTTTTTATCAGCCATATTAGGCGTTCTAGCAGCCTATACGTCGAGTATTGGAATTATAGTCAGTGCAATAACTATTTTTGCCATAGCCAGCTTAGCAGGATTTGTCAGAATTTTTAATTTTGCGGTTTATCAAGTGGGTATTTTAGTGGCCGTGGCTTGTGTTGTTATGGTTGATAACCCTTTGCATGGCTGGCATGAAACTCTTCAATTTGTAGGTATCTACTTAGTAGGTTGTTTTTTTGCTATGTTGTTAAGCCTCACAATCTGGAGAATTCATCGCTTTGGGCCTAGTCGCTATGCGTTACGTATGGCGTTTATACGACTATCAGAGCTAGCAGAAGATACGGCACGACTTATTCGGGCAAGAACTCAGGGTGGTAACGAATGGGCAATCCATGCGCTCACTTTACGAGCACAAACTCGATCCGCCATCGAGTCAGTTTACCATGCATTCAATAATCTGCCCCGTCTTTCTAAAGACGGTTCACGGAAAATTTACCAAGGATTATTGCTTGCGTTGGCCGATGCAGAGAAGTCATTCGCAAGTTTAGTGGCAATTGCTGAAGTAGATGAAATTCCAGGCTTGTTTGCTCGTAAACCCCAACGCGCTGCACGTTGTCTTAACGCTATTTCGATTATTTTTAACAAATTGGGACAACAATTAGGTGAATCAACATCAGCTGTCTATCCTTTTCCTTTATGCAATCGTTTATTGTATTTTTCGAAATGTTTGGAAGCGGCATTCGATGGTATGTTAGCATTACCTTTTCAATCGACCCAATCAAGCCATTCTAGTTTAGTGGAACAGACTGCAACACCGGATTTTAAAAAAAATAAAACTCGAGAAATAATACAAGCCTCACTTGCAAAAATCAGAAGTCAGTTAAGTATTTATTCTCCCAGTCTGCAGTTTGCGCTTCGATTGGGAGTCGCTACAACGATTGCATTTCTAATTGTTCGATTGCTGCATCTACACAACGGTTATTGGGCAAGCATGGCAGTATTATTTATTCTCCAACCTTCAATCGCAACCACTTGGCCACTCAGTATTGAACGTGTAATAGGCACAATACTCGGTGCAATTATCGCCATTGTAGTCGGTTCTATTATTCATACACCTCTCGAAACTTGCTTAGCGGTATTTTTATTTATTTGTTTAACAATGACGTTTCGTCGTGTCAGTTATAGTCTTTTTATTATGTTCATGACTCCTTCTTTTGTGTTAGTTGTTAATTACGCATTTCCAGGAAACGAATGGGTTTTGGCAATGGAAAGATTAGGAAATAATATCTTGGGAAGTGTTATTGCGATATCGGCGACTTATTTATTATGGCCAAATCGTGAAGCAAGCAACTTACAAACAGCTTTATTAGCAGCGTTAGAGGCAAGTCTTAATTATTTAATCATTGCTTTGCAGCATTCCATCACACCAAACATTGATCAATGTGAATCTGCGCGTAGACAAGCAGGTTTGGCGAGTAACCGTGTGGAACATATCTATCGTTTAGTCAATTTGGAAAAATTTCGACATAACCCCTTTTTAGAAAAAAAGGCAGATGTATTCCCATTGTTACGTCGTATCGTGGTCACTGGCGTTAAAATTCAATTTCAAGTAAAAGAATCCACCAATAGAAATGTTATAGTTGCTTTAATAGATTGGATAGAGTGCGCTAAAAAGATCCTAAAACAATGCTTGCAAGGAGAAAGATCCTCAATGGCCCCTTTTTTTCAAATCAAGGAACTCGGTCAAGTTGAAAAAGCAGTCGTGCAACAAATTAATCATTTGTCTTCGTTAATTTGCTATAACGACATCCCACCCTCTATTTCGCATCAATAGCTATCTTGTATTTTATGGTTCCCTATTCGCGTCAAATGATGGAAAAAGATGCTTGATTTTTGAGCGCAATCGAATAAGAATGTGCAAATTCTGCTTGCAAACGGTGACTTAAAACGATTTCGATTCGTCATGAAATCGATCCCTGTATTTTTTTATATTCATTGTTCATTATTAATGCAAATTGGGAAATTTAAAAAAATTAAAGAGCAGTATATACTGAAAATATAAGTGATTTTCTCTTCTAAACAGTTAGTAAAACAGTCTTAATTTTTATGAGGTTCACAATGGAAAACCCAAAGCCATTAGATTATTTAGAGTTTAATCCGATCCAATCCCCTTCGGCGAGTATCATTTGTTTACATGGACTAGGCGCCAGTGGCCATGATTCAGCCAATATGGCAAGAGCGGTTGCATTAAGTACCGGTTTTCGTTTTGTTTTTCCCCATGCACCGGTTAGACCCATCAGCTTAAATGGTGGAATAAAAATGCCCGCTTGGTATGATATTCATGGACTCACATTTGGCTCGCCAGAAGATGAGCCGGGTATTCGTGCAGCGGCACAAAGTCTATTCGAATTAATGCAAAAGGAAATGGCTCGCGGTATTCCTGCAAATCGAATTGTCTTAGCTGGCTTTTCTCAAGGAGGCGCGATGGCATTATATACCGCTTTACGTTATCCGCATGCCTTGGCAGGTATTTTAGCCTTATCAACCTATTTACCCTTACATCATTTTTTAGAAAAAGAGGCCAGTGACGCAAACAAAACGACACCTATCTTTATGGCACACGGCGATGAAGATAATGTGGTTGCACCTGCCTTAGGTGAATTTTCTTATAATTGTTTAAAAAAATTAGCTTATCCTGTGCAATTTAATCGTTATCCGATAGGTCATAGTGTTTGTCCACAGGAGATGATGGATATTACACAATGGTTGCAACAGCGTTTACAAAAATAAAATAGACGCTTCATACGCGAATTGTTATCTTTGCTGCTTCATTCGCAATGCTTGTTATTGCACCCATTCCCAAAGGATACGACGCTTGGCAAAAATCCGATTGCTGTGAGTACAAATCCGTTATACTCTTTCGCCTTATCGAGTAACACAGCGACATTGACTATAGCTTAAGGCGATACATTATCATCATGCAAAACATTCGTAACTTTTCTATTATTGCTCATATTGATCATGGAAAATCGACTTTGGCCGATAGATTAATCCAAGTGTGTGGAGGTTTGACGGAACGGGAAATGTCCGCGCAGGTACTCGACTCGATGGATCTAGAACGTGAGCGTGGGATTACTATTAAGGCACAAAGCGTGACGTTGCATTATCTGGCACACGATGGGCAACGCTACCAATTGAATTTTATTGATACGCCGGGTCACGTGGATTTTTCTTATGAGGTTTCACGTTCGTTAGCGGCATGTGAAGGGGCATTATTAGTAGTGGATGCTGCTCAAGGCGTCGAAGCACAAACCGTAGCGGTTTGTTATACCGCCGTTGAACAAGGGTTGGAAGTTTTACCGGTACTGAATAAGATTGATTTACCGCAAGCCGATCCTGACAATGTGATCCAAGAAATTGAAGAAATTATCGGCATACCGGCTCAGGATGCGGTTAGAGTGAGTGCAAAACAGGGTCTGGGTATTACTGAATTACTAGAGCGACTGATAACCGTTATTCCACCCCCCCAAGGTGATGATCAGCAAGCCTTGCAAGCCTTAATCATTGACTCTTGGTTTGATACTTATTTAGGTGTTGTTTCTTTGGTGCGCATAAAAAATGGCAAACTCAGCGTGGGTGATAAGATCCAAGTGATGTCCACTGGGCGAAATTACATCGTTGATAAATGTGGTATTTTCACGCCAAAACGCCAAGAGCTGGCAGCATTAAGTGCCGGTGAAGTGGGTTTTGTTATTGCGAATGTTAAAGATATTCATGGTGCCCCTGTTGGAGATACATTTACCCATACTTCAAAACCGGCCAGTGAACCATTGCCTGGGTTTCAGCGGGTTCACCCTCAAGTCTTTGCCGGCTTATTTCCTGTCAATACTGAAGATTTCACCGATTTTCGTGATGCCTTAGAAAAGCTTAGCTTAAATGATTCATCCTTGTTTTATGAACCTGAAACCTCCGAAGCCCTAGGTTTTGGTTTTCGTTGTGGTTTTCTTGGTTTGCTGCATATGGAGATTGTGCAAGAGCGCCTCGAGCGAGAATATGATCTCGATTTGATCACTACAGCGCCCACGGTGGTCTACGAGATCGTGACCACACGAGGAGAAACCTTACATATCGATAATCCCGCTGATTTACCGGTGAATAATCTGATTGCGGTGATGCGGGAACCGATTGTTTTAGCCAATATTTTGCTGCCGCAGACTTATTTAGGTGCAGTGATCACACTGTGTAATGAGCGTCGTGGTGTACAAACCAAATTACTTTATACCGGTAAGCAGGTATCCATTGCTTATGAATTACCCATGAGTGAAGTGGTGTTAGATTTTTTTGATCGTTTAAAATCCTTAAGTCGAGGTTATGCCTCCTTGGATTATCATTTTATCCGTTTTCAAGAAGCCGATTTAGTCAAGTTGGACATTCTCATTAATGGTGATAAAGTCGATGCCCTTGCCTTAGTGGTGCATCGCGATCAAGCACAGTATCGAGGCCGTCAATTGGTGGCAAAGTTAAGAGAACTCATTCCACGCCAAATGTTTGAAGTTGCCTTGCAAGCTGCGATAGGTGGCCATATTATTGCCAGAGAAACCGTTAAGGCCTTACGTAAAAATGTTATTGCAAAGTGTTATGGTGGTGACGTTTCGCGTAAGAAAAAATTATTAGAAAAGCAAAAGGCCGGTAAAAGACGGATGAAACAAGTCGGTCGTGTGGAGATACCCCAACAGGCCTTTTTAGCCGTTTTACAACTAGAAAAGAAATAACCCTAATCAATCGAGTAATTATAATGAGCTTTAATTTTGAATTTTTTTTGACAACAGCGGTCATCATTTCCGGTGTCATTGCTTTAGCAGATATTTTAATCTTTGCGCCGATTCGAAAACGAAAAAATATTGCTCATCCCTCAGTGCTGATCGAATATGCACGTTCTTTTTTTCCTATTTTGCTACTGGTTTTATTGCTGCGTTCTTTCTTGGCTGAACCTTTCCGCATTCCTTCGGGTTCAGAAAAACCCGATCTATTGATAGGTGATTTTATTATTGCAAATAAGTTTAGTTATGGCATACGCTTACCGGTATTACACAAAAAGATTATGGCTATCGGTGAACCTAAAAGAGGTGACATTGTGGTGTTTTTATGGCCCAAAGATACCTCAACCTATTTTATTAAACGGGTGATTGGTTTACCCGGTGATGTGATTAGCTATAAAGATAAAGTGTTAACCATTAATGGTCAGCTAGCGCCACAAACCTTACTCGGAGTACAAACCGATCAAGATGCGAATGAAAAATGGCAGGTATTACTGAAACGAGAAGATTTATTGGGTGTGCAACATGATATTTATTTACGACCTGATCAATTAGCAACAGATTTTTCAGTCACTGTACCACCGGGTAATTATTTTGTGATGGGTGATAATCGAGACAATAGTTTAGATAGTCGTTATTGGGGCTTTGTTCCTGAAAAGGATCTTATCGGTAAGGCTATTTGGGTATTTTTTAGTTGGGATAACGAACAGCATCGAGTGCGTTGGCAGCGATTGGGTATGCGAATTCATTAGCTAATTTATGAGGCCAGTGTGAGAGCAGAACTAGAAAACTTATGTGAGAAATTAAATTATCGATTTAAAAATCCTGAACTATTGGAAGATGCCCTTAGCCATCGTAGTTTTCGTGGCAATAAAAATAATGAACGATTAGAGTATTTAGGTGACGCCGTACTTAATTTTGTTATCGCTGCTGCTTTATTTCGACAAAATATTAATGCGCGCGAAGGTGAGTTAAGTCGTTTGCGCGCAAATCTCGTACGTGGCGAAACCTTGACGGATCTTGCAAAAGAATTTAATTTAGGTAAGTATTTACGCTTGGGTGCTGGAGAATTAAAAACGGGTGGTGCGCAACGTAAATCTATTTTAGCGGATGGAATGGAAGCTGTCGTTGGCGCCATTTATCTCGACGGCGGTTTTCAGGTTTGCGAAGCCTGTATCTTGCGTTGGTATGCCCCTCGTTTGGAAAATGTCGAAACCATTCCTGATCTTAAGGATCCCAAAACGCGTTTACAAGAATATTTGCAAGCAAAAAAATTAGCGTTGCCAGTCTACACTATTCTAGTTTTAGAAGGTCCTGCGCATCAGCAGTCATTTAAAGTAGAATGCCAATTACATGGCTTACCGAATAAAGCGATAGGAATAGGCAGTAGTCGGCGTCGCGCTGAACAAAAAGCAGCAGAAAAAATCCTAGCAGAATTAGAATTTATTGATAAAACCTGATATTGATGTATCGCTCTGAAATTTTTAGCGGGTTGCGCCACTTGCCATCCGCAGCTAGTTATAATAAACGAAGGTTGCTGGTTTTTCCGGCGCCTTGCTAAAAATCCAATGATGAATTTAATAACGAATATGAAAGACGCAGAAGAAATACGTTGTGGTACCATTGCCATTATTGGTCGTCCTAATGTGGGTAAGTCTACCTTACTGAATAAAATCTTAGGTGAAAAATTAACCATTACTTCATCTAAGCCACAAACCACTCGGCATCAAATTTTAGGAATTAAAACTGAAACACACACCCAAACCATTTATATTGATACACCAGGGATCCATCCCCATACGCAACGTCGTTTAAGTCGAGCGATGGTTCGATCAGCTATTAATGCCTTAATCAATGTGGATATGATTGGTTTTGTTATCGAAGCGCTACGTTGGACGGCAGAGGATGACGCCATACTCGAACGTTTAAGACAGCAAGAACATCCCGTTTTGTTAATTGTTAACAAAATAGACAAAGTAAAGGATAAATCACGGCTGCTTCCTTTTTTGCAGGCCTGTTCAGAAAAAATGGCTTTTTTAGCTATTGTTCCAGTTTCAGCGCAAAAAGAAAAAAATATCGATGAATTAGAAAAGGTAATCGCCAATGCGTTGCCGATAGCTGAATTTGTGTATCCAGCCGATCAGTTTACCGATCGGAGTTCACGTTTTTTAGCCGCTGAATTTATTCGTGAAAAATTGATGCGTAGCTTATATGAAGAGTTACCTTATTGGTTAACGGTTAGTATTGAGCAATTTAATGAACAAAAAAGGATTATTAAGATTTCTGCCATTATTTGGACAGAACGATCCAGTCAGAAAGCGATTATTATCGGTAAAAATGGCGAGTTACTTAAAAAAATAGGTACGGAAGCTCGTAAGGATATGGAAAGTCGTTTTGGTAAAAAGGTTTATTTAGAACTGTGGGTAAAAGTAAAAGCAGGTTGGTCTGAAGAAGAGGGGAGTTTATAATTTTTTTCTATCGTTTTATCCTGTTTTATCATTTACACTAAGTACTCCTATAGCGGATAGCTATGATTAGTTTTTTGTCATGGAGGGTAAAGAAATGCATGATGCTAATGCCTGTGCAAAAAAGCAAGCGGGTGATAACCGGCTATCGAAGGATAATGCGGCATTATTGTTGGTGGATCACCAAACCGGTTTATTTCAACTTGTCAGAGATTATAATTTTGACCAGTTTAAGAATAATGTCTTGGCCTTAGCTGACGTTGCAGTGCTGTATCAATTGCCAGTGGTATTAACGACCAGTCAAGAGCAAGGCCCGAATGGTCCAATCTTTCCCTATTTAAAGGAGAAATTTCCTAAATCCGCCTACATTGCTAGACCCGGTGAAATTAATGCTTGGGATAATAAAGATTTTGTTGATGCCGTCAAAGCGACTGGACGAAAAAAGCTTATCATAGCCGGAATAGTGACGGATGTGTGTGTTGCATTTCCAACCCTTTCAGCTTTGAATGAAGGATATAGCGTCTATGTGGTTGTGGATGCCTCAGGAACATTTAACGCTGCAGTACGAGATGCCGCATTAACGCGTATGGTTCATGCCGGCGCTATCCTAACCAGTTGGTTTGCTTTATCTGCGGAGTTGCAACGTGATTGGCGTCATCCAGAAGGTAAAGCCTTGGCCGATTTGTATGAAGAGCGTTTAGTCCCCTATGGAAACCTTATTCTTAGTAAGAACGCCAAATAATGCTAAGAAAGATTGACTATCGTTAACGGCGCGACAGTCCGTTAGAGAAGGTTCTGCAGGTTTATGGATAGCTGCTAGCTTTGACGCTTACAATGCAGCATTCTATTTAGCTTCAATGCAAGGATCTTTAAAAAAAAAAATTATTTTACATGTTCAGCAATACGTAATAATGCTTCTTGTAAAGATTTAACAGAGATAGTCTCTGCAGCATTTTTCAGTAATTCGGCATTCGTGTTGGAGAGTGTGAGGGTAAGCACCTTTAATGGCATGGGCTGTGTGTGAAATGCAGGCTGTATGCTCCATTCAATCTGCACTAAATCGTGTAAATCAGGATAGCTAAGTAATTTTTGTTTAATATCAGGCAATAGGTAACGTAAACGCGTGGCCCAAGCAGCACTATCACATTCAATGATTAAGTAACCTTCACGGAAATTAGCGACACGGGTATGTTGGTTGAGTTCGTTAGGAATTACCGTTTGCCAGATTTGATTCAGGGTTATTAATTGCTGCACCTTGCTTTGAATAAACGCTAATACACTGGCTGGGTCGTGTTGTAAGATATTCGTGAGCGTTTTTTCCGGGGAGGTTTTTTTCATCATACTAGTCTATTTTCATCGGTAAAATAACCAGTTGTACACCTAACAGGTGTAAACGTCTTTGTAGCATAACCGCGGTTTCGTTATGTAATAAGCGAGTTATCCAATTATCCTTACTAAAAATCAATTTACTGGCAAAAAAGATTGAATGTGGAAATTCTTTAATGATTCTTTTGGATAAATTGGTTAATTTTTCGGTGGGATCCGTGCCAAATGCGGTAAAACCTTTTGCAGCTAAGCCTTGATCCTGACAATAAGTAACAAAATAATCTAACATTTCATCGGTATTTTTTTGCATCGCAGTCAATTCTTTCTTGGCGCTAAAACTTTCTACATCGACAATCCCTACATTCACAAACACAAAATTTTTAAAATGATTAGGGAACATGCGCAGAATCCATAATAGGTTATGCAAACCAATCCCGCGGTGTCTACCGACCATAATAACCGCGGTAGCTTCTTTCGGTTGCAAAGCCGGAACCACTGTTGGCGTTTTTAACGGAGTACTGGTCATCAATAGATCAATATCATGTAATTTATTGAAGACCATGGTGTAATGTTTTTTGACTAACAAACAAATGCAAATAACAAAACTCGTGATGACGACGGTGACCCAACCACCATAGGTAAATTTTGATATCAGTGTGATAATCAATATGCTAAAGGTAACGAGAAAGGCAAAAGCAGAAAAGATTAATCGAGTTAACCAATGTGGAGAAGCTTGACTTCTTTGCTTTATCCAATAAACACACAGACCTAAAATGGACAGTGAAAAGGTTAAGAACACATTCATACTATAAAGAATGACTAACCAAGAAACGCGACCTCCACTGATCCAGAGAATCAATAGTGCGGCAATTCCAAAAACAATAACACCATTTTGAGTGACTAAACGGCTAGAAAGGTGACGAAAACGGTTGGGTAACCAGCTATCGATCGACATATTCGCTAATACACTGGGGCCGGCTAAAAATCCGGTATTCGCGCCGACTAAGAGTAGACCCGCTTCAAGTAATAAAGTGAGCGTTAACATCGATTTCGCAAAAGCAGAATCGCCTAATATTTTGTGAAATACTACCGCATTT
>CASFML010000162.1 GCA_949295795.1 uncultured Gammaproteobacteria bacterium
GTATCGGTTTAACTTCCGATAAAATCGCTTCGATCAATGCCACATTTTTAATACTGTAGGCCGAGGCTAATGCAATTCCTGCGATTTGATTTTTAGTTAAAATCGGTGAACCTGCTTCAGTTAAAATGCTGGATAGATTTAATTTAATATCTTTGGCGTTATCTAATCATTTATTTTTTATTGTTTCTATAGTCATTTTCATATCATTTTCTCATTATTAAGTATTAGGGGGTATCAATCGTAGCTTCGCCTTTTTGCCAATTACAAGGACATAGCTCATCGGTTTGTAATGCATCGAGTACGCGTAATACTTCTTGAGCATTTCGACCTACGCTTAGATCCGTTACCATAACAAAACGAATGATTTTCTCTGGATCAACAATAAACGTTGCACGTTGGGCAACCCCTTCTTTTTTGTGGAGTATGCCTAATCGCTGTGCAAGTTCTCGTTTAACATCGGCTAGCATCGGGAAGGGAAGATCACTTAGCTCCGTTTTTGCTTGCCTCCAGGCTAAATGTACATATTCTGAATCGACACTAGCGCCTAGCAAAACCGCGTCGCGATCGTTAAATTCATGATTTAATTGGCCAAAGGCGGCAATTTCCGTAGGACAGACAAACGTGAAATCCTTGGGCCAAAAGAAAATTATTTGCCATTTATTGTCATAGGTTTGATGATTAATTTCAATAAAAGCGTCCTTTGGATTTGAAGATGTGACCGCTTTAACCGAAAATTCTGGAAATTTATCACCGACTGTTAACATGGATTTTCTCCTATTTTTATATTAAGTAGGCATAAATTACTTGCGAATGTACTATAAGTACAGTATATTGTTGTTATTAAATCAATAAATAAAAGTTATTATTAAAACAATGAATATACGAGATTTAGAATATTTGATCGCCTTGAGCAAACAGCGCCATTTTGGTAGAGCCGCTGAGCGCTGTTTTGTAAGCCAACCCGCGTTAAGTATGCAGATTCAACGGTTAGAAACCCACTTAGGTATTAAGCTATTAGAGCGTACCAATAAAAAAGTTCTTTTAACTGAGGTAGGAATAGCGGTTACTGAGCGGGCAGAACAGGTACTTAAGCAAATTAGTGAGATATACGATTTAGTTAAGTTAGCCAAGGATCCCTTTAGCGGGTCAATAACCCTTGGCATTATTCCGACATTAGGACCTTATCTTTTACCCTTAATATTGCCTTACTTATCAAAAAGATATCCCAAGTTGCAGTTTTATCTGGTCGAAGAACAAACAAAAAATCTAATCCAAAAACTTAAAAGTGGAGCCTTAGACGCCGCTTTAATGGCTCAGCCGATTGAAGAATCAGGTTTTAAGGTAACTGAATTATTTAGAGAAGAGTTTCTTCTAGCCGTTGGACATCAACATCCTTTAGCACAACGAACGCTTATAGCCACCGCTGATCTCCGTCAACAAAATCTTTTATTATTGGAAGAAGGCCATTGCTTGCGCGGACAAGCGTTAGATTTATGCCAAAAAATGAATGTTGACGAAGTTCAAAACTTTCGTGCAACGAGCTTAGAAACACTTCGTCAAATGGTGGCTTTGGGCAATAGTGTGACCTTAATGCCTAAATTAGCTCAACAATATCAAGATGGAATTTCCTATATTCCGTTTGCAGCACCATCCCCTTCGCGAATAATAGCGTGCTATTGGCGTTCTTCTACGCCTAAAAAGATGGTCTTGCAGGATATTGCATTACAGATCAAGATAATAATGACGAATAAATCATTAAAGATTTTATAAGTACTAAGGGATGGTCAACTTTGTTAAGGAGTCTAGTACTTTGAAACTATATTTTTCTAGTTAATAATTCCTTAATCTATTTAGCTCATAATGTCAATAGGTAATTTGCTTTCAGAGTTAAAAAATTATGTCTACATTTCATAACTCAAAAGACTTATGGGACTTCATAACAGGAGAAATGGCTAAGAAAGCCGATATCAAGACTATTTATTCACAAAGTTGTTTCTTTACAGATTTGAAAAGGAGCAATGAAGAACTTTATATGAATGGAATCCTTATCGATCCCATTCTTAACCAAGCACGAAATCAAATTCATGTTGCCACTCGAGCGGTAGAAAGCATCTGTACTGCAGTTGTAAAGCTTAGTAAGCATCCAGATAACATTGAAGAGGCCTCTGAAATTATTGCTTCAATGGAAGAACTAGGAACAGATTCCTTTGAAACGGCGCTGCTTAATGCGTCTGAATTAATTGAATCACCCCCTGATTCCTTTGGAAAGGCATTTCGAAGCTTTTGTGCCATTCGGAGTCTTATTCTTTCCTTACAGAGAAGAGTCCACTCACAAGAACAACGTGAAGAAAAATATAGTCAAATTAAAGATCAGCTCGATAGAGTTGCGAAGCTGAAAATAGAAATATCCAAAATTGAAACTCGATTCTTAGATAAAGCTGCGAATGAAATTTTTAATCGACTTTTCGAGAACAAGGAAAAAACAGAATTAAAAAGTGATTTTGAGCAATATCGTAGCGAGAGAGAAATTAATAGAAAGGAATGCTTGGAAAGGTTTTTAAAACTTTTTCTTCATCAAAACTTTCTCTTCCCTAATATAAACCTACTGAATAAGTTAGGGCAAGAAGATTATGTCTTTATTAGTCCGAGTAAAAGAACGGTTGATTTAAGTTATAACGACAATGGTTTGTTTCTCCAAGTCAGTTTTTTTACGCAAAAGGTATTGGATTGTAACACTAATGAAGTATTAGAAACCCAGGATGAGGATTTTTTTGTTAAAGGCGTTGCTCAATATAAAATTAACATTCGTTCCTATAATGAAACGGGTTGGGTCGTTAAATTTGATTTAATAGGTTCTTCACTTGAATGTAAGGAAGAATTTAAAGCAATTTTAGATAAACGAAGTATTTTTGAAAAATTTCAAGAATATCTAGTGACTTGGGTAAAAAAGATAATAGCTGGCATGACTTCAAATCTGTCTGTAAGCACTCCTAAAACTAAGTTTAAACCCATTTTCTTTGTGTCAAACAGCGGATCATCCGTATCTAAAATAATCGCGGATAATAATACGGAATCTTATGGGAATATCCTTGCTTTAATGATTGAAAGCATGAGTGAGGATAATTTTCGTTTAAATCGATAAAGCATTAGAAAAAACATTAACTAAAGTAAACTAATGATATTGTTTGATCCGGAGTTGCAATTAATACATTGCCAAGTTGAGGATGCCAATCACTCAAAACAAAACA